>CACZOS010000174.1 GCA_902782815.1 uncultured Lachnospiraceae bacterium
GGGGAAACCGCCGGCAACGATTGAGTACGAATAAGAAAACACCCAGGAAGAAGTAAGTATTTATGCGGGTAGAATCAAACCGATAATGCGCAGACGATTTGGGAAAGCGTCGGAAGAATAATCGAAGCGATAAAACATGCCGATTGAACTGATATTGTTATATATCGGAGGTAGGGGTTATGAGCAGAAAACAGGTTGTGATCATCGAATGGATAGTATTGCTGTCGATCCTGGCAGGCCTGGTTTATTTTGGTATCCGTCTCCTTTTTCCCTCAAAAGCCTCCCGTCAGGAGAGAGATACCATTCTTGTTGAATCAGAAGAAGGGTCGGAAAAACCGGCCCGGTCTTCGGGGGAGGATAATGTACAGGACAGTCAGACTCCCGCTCCGGATCCTGTCCGTCATTATACGTTAAGCTTTGCCGGTGACTGTACCATTGGGAGCCTGATTGAATGGCAGGGTGAAGAACCAGGGGATTTTCAATCCGTCGTGGGAACAGATTATGCCTATCCGCTGTCCGGCGTAAGACATATCTTTTCAAAGGATGATTTTACAACCGTAAATCTGGAGGGAACATTCACCGGCTCTGAGGATGCGGTAGACAAGCCCTATCGATTCAGAGCGGATCCTTCTTATGTCCAGGTTCTTGCGGAAGGCAGCGTAGAGGCTGTTTCCACATCCAATAACCATTCCGGCGATTTTGGGGAGGAGGGGCTTGCCGATACCATCGCTGCTTTAAGCTCTGCCGGGATTTATTACACGAGGGCAGGCACCCCCTTGATCCGGGAACTGGACGGCGGTCTTATCCTGGGCATGGTTGCTTACAATACGGTAGAGAATTGGGATGATGAAGACACCTGGCGCGCGGCGGTGAAGGCAGATATCGAAACCTGCCAGGAGGCGGGCTGCGATCTGATCATCGGGTTTATGCACTGGGGAACAGTCGAATACCTTACAGAGCCGGAGGAGTGGGAGGTCGAATTTGCCCATGATATGGCTGACTGGGGCTGCAATCTGATTGTAGGAGGCCATGCGCATATTCTGCAGCGGATGGAATACTACAATGACGTTCCCATTTTCTATTCCATGGGTAATTTCTGCTATGGAGGTCATCTGAATCCGGAAGACAAGGATACGGTCATCGTTCAGGCTGAATTTACGAAGGATACCGCTTCCGGGAAGGTATTACGAACCGGCCTGCATGTCATTCCCTGCCTGATTTCTTCCCGCAAGGATGCCAATAATTACTGTCCTACTCCCTGTCAGGAGGGGGGAGAGGATTACCAGAGGATCCTGGAAAGACTGGAATGGTAAAAAATCCTGCGCCGGGCATTTGTGCATCAACAAAGTATTGTACGCTGACACATTGCTTTCAGGATGACGAAACTACAAAATCCATCTTCCTGACAAGGCAAGCAAGAGACATAGATGTCCGGGATAATAGAGATAGAAGAACCAACGGGAAAAAGCTGTTCTTTTGTTTTTACGGTTTCGGTCATAGAAAAACAGAATAATGACGGCAAAGAGGACAGGTCCGGTCATGTGAAGCAGGATGGAGGCGAAAGAGAAAACGGTAAAAGCTTTGCCCTGCGGCGTCAGTAGTGTGCTGACTGCTTCTATGACAAAAAAAATAAAGACCAATGAGAAACAGGTGGATCGCAGGTTCCTTCTGCCCTGAAAGCATTCTTCAAAATAAAAGGCACACAGGGGAAGATAAAAGCTCCAGTCACAACATGCGCTGGCGGCAAACAGGATCAGCTGCACGATATTCCGTTCATGTTGTGGACTGTTCATTGTATGAACGATGCCAAGGCATAACAGCAGTGTGAAAAGGATATTTAACGTATGTGTCTGCGAAAATGCATGGAAAGGATATTGGGAAATCAGTCCTGCGATCAGCAGCCTTATGGCATAGGAACGCAAATGTGAAGTAGAGTGATATCCCTCTACCAGAAGATAACACATGGTAATGGCTGTCATGTAGCCCAGCCCGATCCATAGCTCATAGGATAATGACCCTGGAGGAAGAAAAACATGAGCGATGTGGTTGCCTGTCATGGCAAGAATTGAAATGGTTTTTACCGCGTCCCGGGAAAGATATGGCTTTACAGTATATTGGTTCATCTGCTGCCACTCCTCATCAATGATACTGCTTTTA
>CACZOS010000175.1 GCA_902782815.1 uncultured Lachnospiraceae bacterium
ATGAAAATTGCAATGGCCAATGACCATGCCGGAACATCCATGAAGAACGAGATTAAAGCCTATCTGGAAGAACAGGGCCATGAAGTGGTTGATTTCGGAACCTATGATGAGGAATCCTGTGACCTGTCAGATTTTGTCCTGCCAGCAGCTCTGGCAGTCGCCAAAGGGGAATGTGACAGAGGTATTTTTGTGGATGGCGTAGGATACGGCAGTGCCATGATTGCCAATAAGGTAAACGGAATCTATGCCTGTGTCTGCCAGGATCCCTTCTGTGCCGAGCTGGCCCGCCAGCATAACGATGCGAATGTTCTCTGTCTGGGTGCCAAGATTATCGGCGGCATGATTGCCATGCAGATCGTAAAGACATATATGTCCACCGATGCATTGACTGCAGACAAATACGTTCGTCGTGTAAAGAAGGTCCAGAAGATCAATGATGAGTATTGTGTGCCGGTCAAATAAAGTGACGCCACCTTAATCTGCAAAATGTATGCCAGGGCAGTGTGTAGAAAACACACTGCCCTGGTTTTTTGCGATGAGCTGGTATCACTTGCCCTGTTGCTTATGCTCTTTCGCGTAATGGGTAAAAAACTCTATTTTGTCCGGTCTTACATAATTGCGGGCGAACTCGATCTTTCGCCCCCTGGCGTCCCGGGTGAGATTCGTGAGTTCCATGACGGCCTGATCGGAGCTCATATTAATAAGCTTCGCTTTGGAGGGCTCCAGAAAAACAACCCGGAGGGTCTGGTCAGCATCGGTCGGACGCAGGTCATTCCATATGAGAATGTCGTAGATGGAGAATAGTTCAATGTCTACATCACCGTAAGAAGGCAGAAGCTTTTCCGGGATATAGATCTCTTCCAGAGCGGCAGGTTCCCTGTTTATATAGTCAATACGTTTTGTAAACCAGACCGAATCCTCCTCTGCCAGATCCAGAAGCCTGGAATAGTAGGGGCCGGCAGGACGCAATGCCTTGATCAGTACACGGGTATGGGCGTCGATAGACCGCTCATCCATGGTCTGGCGAAAGCCGCCCAGTGTTTCCAGATCCCGTTCTGTCTTGGGACCGTTGACATAGACACCTTTTCCCTGGACGGAACGAAGAAGTCCCTCGTATTTTAGTGCGGAAAGAGCACTGCGTACGGACAGAGGGTGCAGGTTATAAGTCTCGGCCAGCTGGGCTTCGG
The DNA here is from genome assembly GCA_902782815.1 of uncultured Lachnospiraceae bacterium. Lineage (GTDB taxonomy): Bacteria > Bacillota > Clostridia > Lachnospirales > Lachnospiraceae > Anaerobutyricum. Next base: position 1,188 of record CACZOS010000175.1, read on the forward strand.
AAGGGATGGCAGTACCGACCGGGTATTCGCCATCTTCTATTTTGCTTCGAATCACTTCCCGCAGCTGGATGTAAAGAGGAGATTTGTAATTGACATTACTCATGGCCGACACCTCCTCCATAGTCCCATCGAAGGATACTGGACATCTCAACGACGTCGACACGGGCAACAGTACGACAGTATTCCACCACCTTGTCGTCGGGATCCCTGGTTGTACTGACAATCCAGAAAGCCGGGGAATCTTCCTTTATCTTCAGATAATCAGCCTCTTCTGCATTAACCGCTGTAATGCCGGTTCTCTCTTCACCATGGTCCATGATCAGACCATAATTGTTCTCCAGTATAGCAAATAAGGATCCCTTCACCAGATCGTGCTCCTCCAGTCCGGGCGCCAGCTCCTGAGGGATAAAAGCGTTCTCGATCATAATAGGAACATCTCCGATGATGCGGAGACGGGTTATACGGTAAAGCCTGTCCCCCAGCATCCTGCGGAATCTCTGTGCAAGGTGTTTGTCGCATTCGATCGTTGAGAAGGACAGCAGCCTTGTTTCCGAGACAGCATCATATCTGGAGGCATATTTGGTAAAACTCTCCAGATTCTGAAGGGTTCGGACAAAACGTGGTGCCACCATGGTGCCCCGTCCCTGGACACTGTAGAGCCGGCCGGCTGCTTCCATAGAAGCAATGGCACTTCGCAGTGTGATTCTGTTAAGATGCCACATGTTACTCATTTCCCGCTCTGTGGGAAGCCTGTCGTGAGGCTTCAGATTATGCTCCAGGATGTACGCTTCCAGATATTCTGTTGCAACTTCTTTTGGTCTTGGCTTATAGATATCCATTTTTATTCCACCTTATAATTGGTATAACATTATTATATATTAATATGACGAAAATTACAACCGGGAAATGAGGAAGATAAACCCCAAAAACACGTTGACATTGGTATAATATTATAATAAAGTTATTTATATAAGATGGCATTAATTTTAAATAATTGGGATTGTGGAGAACCATGAATTGAGGTGAGTGTTTTGGGGAAGGCAATTGTAGCACTTAAGGGTGTGAATAAATGGTACGGAAACAATCATGTTGTAAAGGATCTGGATCTGGAGGTGGCAGAAAGCGAATTTCTGACTCTGCTGGGACCTTCCGGATGCGGAAAAACAACCACCCTTCGAATGATCGCCGGCTTTGAGGATGCCAGCAGCGGGCGGATCGAAGTCCAGGGCGAGAGTGTAGAAGAGAAAGAACCATATCAGAGGGATGTCAATACCGTTTTTCAGAGCTATTCTCTGTTCCCTCACATGAATGTATTCGATAACATTGCTTACGGACCACGCATTAAAAAGGTGGCTAAGGACCAGATTGAACAGGATGTGGAGGAGATGCTGCGCCTGGTCCAGATGACCGGATATGAAAAGCGGAAACCGGATGCCTTGTCCGGCGGGCAGAAGCAGCGGATCGCTATTGCCAGAGCACTGATCAATCATCCCAGAGTTCTTCTTCTGGATGAGCCGCTGGGGGCCCTGGACCTGAAGCTTCGCAAGCAGATGCAGATTGAGCTGAAGCGTCTGCAGAAGAAGCTGGGAATCACCTTTATCTACGTTACCCATGATCAGGAAGAGGCCATG
>CACZOS010000176.1 GCA_902782815.1 uncultured Lachnospiraceae bacterium
ACATGGCTCTGTGCTGCCAGGTTATAGATCTCATCCGGTCTGACAGTCTGCACTATCTTGCAGATGCTGGAGGCATCACTCAGATCCCCCTCATGGATCACAAGCCGGTCCAGGATATGATCGATCCGGCTCGTAGTCGGCACGGAGCTTCTCCGCACGATCCCGTGCACTTCGTATCCCTTCTCCAGCAGCAGTTCCGCCAGGTAGCTTCCGTCCTGTCCTGTAATTCCGGTAATCAGTGCCTTTTTCATGTACCTTCCTCCCATGGATTCATTATCCGGCATACTTACTATTAGACGATATCCTGAAACTCTTTGTTTCATCGTCCCGTGTTTTTATCTGTTCACTCACAGTTTGAACCCGCAGCCTTAAATCCATAATGTCATCCCGAGCGCAGTCGAGGGATCTCCCTCGGATTCAGCCTGCGACTCCAAACTCCGAATAGTATTTCAAACTCTATCAGCCTAATTCTGCATTCTGAATTCTGAATTTATAATAACTCCTGCCTGTTCACGGCTTTCAACACTTCCAGCACCTTCTTGATCTCTCCGGCGCTGTCCTTCGCGCATACCAACAGGGCATCCTCGGTATCCACAACGATCGTATCTTCCATACCGACCATCGCGATCATTTTCTTTCCGCCCTGTACGATACACCGGGAGGTGTTGACCGATACAATGTCGCCCTTGATCACATTCCCCATATCATTTCCGGGATTGATCCTGCCGACCGCCAGCCAGCTTCCTACATCGTCCCAGCCAAAGCTTGACGGAAGCACATAGACGTTATCTGCTTTTTCCATCACGCCATAGTCAATGGAGATGGACTCCATCAGGGCAAAAGCGCCTTCAACAACCTCGTCTTCCTGCTCTGTGCCAATGGCGGTTCCGATCTGTTCCAGCAGCTTATAGTTTCCCGGCAGCTTTTCTTCCATCTCTTTCAGGATCGTCGAAGCCCTCCAGATAAACATACCGCTGTTCCACAGGTATTCGCCGCTTGCCAGATATGCTTTCGCGGTCTCCGGATCCGGTTTCTCCACAAAGCGCTTTACTTTGAAGGCGCTTTCAAATCCGGATCCTTCCTCCGTATCATACTGAATATATCCGTATCCGGTATCAGGGGTTTTCGGAGAGATTCCCAGGGTCACAAGACCGCCGGTTTCCTCAGCAGTCCGCACTGCGTTTTTCAGCACTCTGCGAAACAGTGCCGGCTGCTGCACCAAATGATCCGATGGCAGCACGATCATCATCGCGTCTCCGTATTTCTTCCGGATCGTTACGGCGCCCCATCCGATGCAGGGAGCCGTATTTTTGGCCATCGGCTCGCACAGGATATTCTCTTCAGGCAGATCCGGAAGCTGTTTCAGGATCAGTCCTTTGTATTCCCGGTTTGTTGCGATATAAATATCCTCGATCGCCACCATGGGAAGGATCCGTTCCACCGTACTCTGGATCATGGTCTGATCCGTTCCCGTCAGCGGCAGAAACTGTTTCGGCATGCTTTTACGGCTCATAGGCCAGAAACGTTCTCCCCGTCCGCCGGCCATGATCAAAGCCGCAACCTTACATCCCTGTTTTTCTTTTTCATTTTCACTCATTTTCCTGATCTCCTGTTTATCGGATTCAGCCCATAATCCCAGATGCGTTCTTTCTTACTGAGACTCTTTTATTCTGTTCCGCTTTCAGATTGTTCTTGTCTTTCCGGTCAATAAAACAGATTCCGTTATCTTTTCCCGCTTCATGCCCGTTATCAACAAGCATAACCAATTAATTATATCCCAGAATCCTGCTTCTTGACAAGGAATGTGTACTTTCCCCGCCCTTTATGGTATATTGTTTACAGTATTATTTCCCCCTGTTGCACAGCGATCTGCCCAGCAGCAGAATTCATTCCATATTGTAAAAGGCGGTGCCGGTAACGTATGATGAAAAGGAATAAAGCGCCTGGGATCACTCTGTTTTTTATCCTTCTTCTTATCCTCACCACCGCTCTCCGCGCGGTTCTTTCCGTCTTTCCAAAAACAGCCGTCACATATAATGATGAGCTTTTCTATCTTGAGCTGGCACAGAACATCTTCCTTCGCGGATCACTGACCGTTTATGGTTCTCCGATACATTTCACAAAATTGCTGTATCCGCTGGTGCTTTCGCCTTTCTACTCTGTTTCAGATGGAATGCTGCGTACACAGCTTATTTCCCTTTTCAATGCCCTGCTCCTCTCTTCATCCCTGATCCCCGGCTGCCTGCTGGCCCGCCGGATGCTCAAGAAGAACTGGCAGGTCATTTTTTCCCTTCTTCTTTTAGCTTTCTCTCCGAATCTGCTCTTCTCCCTGACTTTCATGTCAGAGAACCTTTATATTCCCCTTCTTCTCTGGGGATTCTATGCCGCATACCGTTTTTTCTCCTCCGAAGAGAAGAAACCTCTTCACGCCTGTTTCCTTGGTTTTCTTGCGTTTCTGCTTTACCTGACCAAAGAAACAGGAGCAGCCTGGGCAGCCGCGATCGCAGCGGCACTCTTCATGGAAGTATCGAAAAACAAAAAGGATCGCAGAAAGGCCTTGCTTCTCCCCGTTTCCTTCCTGGCCGGGCTTCTGGTTCCCTTCCTGTTCACCCGTTTTATCCTTTTACGCGGGATCAGCTACTCTTACTCCGAGCAGGCATCTATGTCTTATCTCACCGGGCCGGGCCAGATGATGTATATCCTGTATGCCGGA
>CACZOS010000177.1 GCA_902782815.1 uncultured Lachnospiraceae bacterium
AATGTGGGGCCGGAGCAGGAGTATTTTCTGGTTGACAAAAAGACATATGATAAGAGATGGGATCTCATATTTGCCGGAAGGACCCTCTTTGGAGCTGCCGCTCCCAAGGGACAGGAGCTGGACGATCACTATTTCGGTGTGATCAAACCCAGGGTAACGGCATTTATGGAGGAGCTGAACGAAGAATTATGGAAGCTGGGGATTCTGGTGAAGACGGAACACAATGAGGTGGCACCGGCCCAGCATGAGCTGGCCCCCATTTACTCCACCACCAATGTGGCCACCGACAACAATCAGCTGACCATGGAGATCATGCAGAAGGTGGCAAGAAAACACGGTATGGTATGCCTTCTCCATGAGAAGCCCTTTGCGGGGGTTAACGGGTCCGGAAAACATAACAACTGGTCTCTGGCCACCGATGCGGGAGTAAACCTTTTATCACCCGGTGAAACTCCCTATGAGAACGCCCAGTTCCTGCTCTTCCTATGTGCCGTGATCCAGGCTGTGGATGACTATCAGGACCTTCTGAGACTTTCCGTGGCCACCGCGGGAAATGACCACAGGCTGGGGGCAAATGAGGCACCGCCTGCCATCATCTCCGTTTTTCTGGGGGATGAACTGAGCGGAATACTGGAGGCGATCAAAAACGATGCCCCTTATGCCGGGACAGAGAAGGTGATCATGAAGCTGGGGGTACACACCCTTCCGAGATTTTCACGGGATACCACGGACAGAAACCGTACCTCACCCTTTGCTTTCACGGGAAACAAGTTTGAATTCCGGTCCCTGGGCTCTTCAAACAGCATAGCCTGCTGCAACATCATGCTCAATGCGGCGGTGGCGGAAAGCCTGAAGCAATATGCGGACAGACTGGAAGGATCGGAGGATTTCGAGACCGAGCTCCATGACCTGATCAGGGAAGTCATCGGCAAACACGAGCGGATCCTCTTCAACGGGAACGGTTACGGGGAAGACTGGGTCAGGGAAGCCACGGAAGTCCGGGGCCTTTCCAACCTGAAGACCACAGCGGATGCCATGCCGCGCCTTCTGGATAAGAAAAATATGGATATGCTGATGGCACACAAGGTATTCACGGAATCGGAGATTCATTCCCGCTGTGAGATCATGCTGGAAAATTACTGTAAGACCGTCAATATTGAAGGGCATACCATGGTGGATATGGTGAGGAAGAATTACCTCCCGGCCATCGAGAATTATCTTTATGATCTGGCGAAGACAACTTCCCTGATGAAGTCAGTGAGCGACAGGGTGAAATGTAATTATGAGATTTCCACCATGGAGAGGCTGTCCGAACTTACCGATTATATCCTGGAAAGGGTTAAAGATCTGGAGCAGGCTCTTGAAAATCTGAAATCCTATGACGATATCATCGAGCAGTCCCAGGTGATCAGGGATGATGTTCTTCCAAAGATGGAGCATCTGAGAAAACATGTGGATGAGGCGGAAATGCTGGCCAGCGAAGACTGCTGGCCCTTCCCCAGCTATGGAAAGCTGCTCTTTTCCGTATACTGATTTCAGAAAACAATAAAACCCGAACCGACAGAAAGGGGGGTGAAGGAATATGGCGGCATTTGACCCGGTGTTATCCGGAATACCTGAGATGGATGGGGCTCTTCATCACATCAGACTTGGAGATAATGTGGTGTGGAGAGTCTCCGGACTCGAGGAGTTTAAGTATTTTATGGAGCCCTATGTGGATCAGGCCATAAAGGATGGGAGAAATATCATCTATTTCCGCTTTGCCAGTCACGAGCCTCTGGTGGAGAACCGGCCGGAGGTAAAGACGATAAAGATTCCTCTTTCCCACCGGTTTGAGACCTTTACCGTGGAGATCCACAACATGATCGAGCAGGAAGGCAGGGATGCTTTCTATGTATTTGATTGTCTGTCGGAGCTGCAGACTGCCTGGGCGACAGACCTGATGATGGGTAATTTTTTCAGGGTGACCTGCCCTTTTCTGTTTATCCTGGACACGGTGGCCTTCTTCCCAATCATAAGAGGGAAGCATTCCTTCCATGCCATCAACAAGATCATGAATACCACACAGCTCTTCCTTGATGTCTATTCTGACCGTGAAAGGGTCTATGTCCGGCCGGTGAAGGTCTGGGAGCGGGATTCGGAAACCATGTTTCTTCCCCATATCTACAACAGGCAGCAGGGGACTTTCCGCCCCATACTGGACGGGGTTCACGCCAGCCGCTTTTATCAGATGCTGGGCAGATTTCAGAGGCCCGGGGAAGAGCAGTATATCGATTCCTGGGACCGGTTTTTCAACGCTGCCAGGCTTATGTATGAAAACCATATGGATATGCGGGATGTCTGCAGTACCATGTGTAATATCATGATGAGCCGGGACGAGAAGATGAGGGAGATGGTGATCCGGCATTTCAGTCCTGAAGACTATTTTCTTGTCCGGAGCCATATGATCGGCACCGGACTGATCGGGGGAAAGGCATGCGGAATGCTTCTTTCAAGAGCGGTCATACGCAACACCACCCAGGAGATCAACAGGATCCTGGAACCCCATGATTCTTTCTTTGTGGGTTCAGATGTGTATTATACCTATATCGTGGACAACGGATTCTGGGATCTTCGTATCCGGCAGAGAACCAGGGAAGGTTACTTTTCCCTGGCGGAAGAATTTGCGGACCGGCTGAAAACCGGAACTTTCTCCGGGGAGATGAAGGACCGTTTCCGGAATATCCTGGAATACTATGGACAGGACCCCTATATCGTCCGCTCCAGCAGCATCCTGGAGGATGGATTCGGCAATGCCTTCGCTGGGAAATATGAATCGGTGTTCTGTGCCAACAGGGGAACGCCGGAGGAAAGGCTGGAGGAATTTGAGAATGCCATCCGTACTGTTTATGCCAGCACCATGGGCCTGTCTGCTCTGGATTACCGGAAGAGGAGAGGACTGGATGAGAGGGATGAACAGATGGCTCTGCTGGTGCAGAGAGTTTCCGGATCCTATTACGGGGCATCCTATATGCCCTGTGCCGCAGGAGTCGGATATTCCTACAGTCCGTATGTTTTCCTTCCGGATATGGATCCCGAAGCGGGGATGCTCAGGCTGGTCATGGGTATGGGCACCTCTGCCGTGGACCGTACGGAAGGATCTTATCCCAGACTGGTGTCTTTGGATGATCCCCTGGCTACCAGCTGTACCACTGTCCGGGAGAAACATCAGTTTTCCCAAAGGAAGGTGGAAGCCATGGATGTGAATGAACACAGGCTGGTCCAGATGGAATTAAAGGAGATCGGTCCGAAACTGCCTCCCTATCTTGCCAGAATCCTTCTGGAACATGATTATGATGCGGAAAGAATGTTCATGGACAGGGGAATAAACCGTGATATCCAGTTTATTTCCTGCGAGGGGATCGTCAGGAACAAAGAGCTGATGGACCGGATCAAAACGATCCTGGAACTGCTTCAGGCAGAGTACCGGCAGCCCGTGGATATCGAGTATACGATCAACCTTTCCGAGGACGGAGAATATTCCGTCAATCTTCTCCAGTGCAGACCCCTTCAGGTTTTCAGGGATGAAGGGATGGTGGAGATACCCGGTGACCTTTCCGGATCCGGCATCATTCTGGAGAATACCGGGTCTTCCATGGGACTCTCCAGGAAGACTGCGATAGATCTCATCGTCTATGTGGATCCTGTATCCTACTACAACATGCCTTATGTGGACAAATCCGGGATCGCGGGACTGATCAGGAAGATCAACTGGAAATACAGGGGAAGCGGTAAACATATGATGCTGATCGTTCCCGGCAGGATCGGTACCTCATCCCCGGAACTGGGGGTGCCCACCACATTTGCGGATATCAGTGAATTTGAAGTAATCTGTGAGGTGGAGGAGAAGAGAGCCGGTTATAATCCGGAATTATCTTACGGGAGCCATATCTTCCAGGATCTGGTGGAGGCGGAAATCCTTTATACGGCTGTATTTTCCGATGAGAGGACGAAGCTTTTCGATCCGGAAAAACTGAGACGATTCCCGGAAATCTCCGATGCTCTTTTCAAACCCGGTGAAAAAGCCTGTGAGGAAGGCATCATCAGCGTGTTCGACACAGGAGGGAAAGGATGCATATTATTTCATGATCTTGAGCAGGGCCGGCTGGTTTTGACAACCGGGTGAGAAACGGCCTGATCACAGCCTGTAAAAGAGGAAAAAACTTGACACAAATGTAATCCGAAAGTATAATTATGTATAATATCAAAGGCGATATTAACAGTTAATTTGCTGCGTAATTGTATTTTCGGAGGCAATGGCGTCTCGGGTTTATATTACCCGGGACGCTTTTTCTTTTTATCCTGATGAGAAGATATGTTTAGGAGGATGTTTATGACAGATTTATTTACCCGTATTGGCAGTGAAGGACTCTACCATCCTTCTTTTGAACATGACAACTGCGGTATCGGTGCCATCGTCGATATAGAGGGTCATCCCAGTCATAAACTGGTGAGTGATGCGCTTTCCATCGTCGAAAATCTTGCCCACAGGGCAGGCAAGGACGCGGAGGGCAAAACAGGAGACGGGGTAGGGATCCTGACCCAGATTCCCCACAGGTTTTTTGTCCGGAAAATGAGGGAGCAGGGGATTCTCCTTCCGGGACGGCGGGAGTATGGTGTCGGAATGTTCTTCTTTCCCCCTGATGAACTGGACCGGAGGCTTGCCAGATCCATGTTTGAGATCATTGTCAGGAAAAACGGACTGAAGATTCTGGGATGGAGAAAGGTGGAATCCGATCCGGATGTCCTGGGATCCAAAGCCAGGGAATGTATGCCTTCCATATATCAGGTTTTTATCGAAAGACCTTCCAGAACACAAGAGGATCTGGATTTTGACCGGATGCTTTATATTGTGAGAAGAGAATTCGAGCAGAGTAATGAAAATACCTATGTTCCTTCACTGTCCTGCAGGACCATTGTCTACAAGGGTATGTTTCTGGTGGGGCAGCTGAGGTCGTTTTTCTGTGATCTTGAGGATCCGGATTATGAGTCATCCATTGCCGTGGTCCATTCACGTTTTTCCACCAACACCAACCCCAGCTGGGAGAGAGCCCACCCCAATCGTTTTATCGTTCACAACGGGGAAATCAACACCATCAAGGGAAACGCGGATAAGATGCTGGCCAGGGAGGAAACCATGCACACCTCTTTCTTTTCCGAGGATGACATGACAAAGGTACTGCCGGTCATTTCCCGGGAAGGCTCCGATTCGGCAATGCTGGACAACACTCTGGAATTCCTTGTGATGAGCGGAATGGATCTCCCCCTGGCTGCCACCATTCTGATTCCCGAGCCCTGGTCTCATAATGAGACCCTCTCCCGGGAAGAGAGGGATTTTTACCAGTATTATGCTACCATGATGGAGCCCTGGGACGGTCCGGCTTCCATCGTTTTCTCCGATGGTGATGTGATGGGGGCAATCCTGGACCGAAACGGACTGCGCCCTTCAAGATATTATGTGATGGATGACGGAAGACTGATCCTGTCTTCCGAGGTGGGGGTTCTTGATCTGCCGGAGGACCACGTGATCAAGAAAGAAAGGCTCCATCCCGGGAAGATCCTGCTTGTGGATACCAGACAGAAAAGGATCATCTGTGACGAGGAAATCAAGGAGAAATACGCTCTGGGCAAACCCTACGGTGAATGGCTTGACAGCAGGCTTCTTACCCTTTCGTCTCTCCGTGTACCTAACAAAAAGGTACAGACTTATAAGGCGGATCAGCTGGCCAGACTTCAGAAAGCCTTTGGTTATACCTGGGAAAACTATCATGACAGCATACTCTCCATGGCCCTTAACGGAAATGAGGCCATAGGTTCCATGGGGGTGGATACCCCCATCGCCGCCTTGTCCGGGGAATATCAGCCGCTTTTCTATTATTTTAAACAGCTCTTTGCCCAGGTGACTAATCCGCCCATTGACGCAGGCAGGGAGGAGATCGTCACATCCAGGACGGTATACGTGGGAAAAAACGGAAATCTTCTTGAGGAGAAGCCGGAAAACTGTCAGGTCCTGAAGATTGACAGTCCCATACTGACCGACCTTGATTTTCTGAAAATAGAGAATTTGAAAAGAGAAGGATTCAAAGTCTCCAAAATATCCACTCTTTTCTATAAAACTACTCCCATGAAAAGAGTATTGAACCACCTTTTCGTTGAGGTGGACAAGGCTTACAAAGAGGGGGCCAGTGTACTGATTCTCTCCGACAGGGGGGTGGATGAGAACCATGTGCCTATCCCCTCCCTTCTGGCTGTGGCAGCTGTGCACAAACATCTGGTTGATACCAGGAAATGTACGGCCATGTCCCTGATCGTGGAATCAGGGGAACCCAGGGAAGTTCATCATTTTGCCACCCTCCTGGGATACGGGGCATCGGCGGTCAACCCTTACCTGGCCCATGCCACCATAAGACAGCTTGTGGAGGAGGAACTTCTGGATAAAGATTATTATGCCGCGGTGGAGGATTATGACCGGGCTGTTCTCTTCGGAATCGTCAAGATCGCCTCCAAGATGGGTATCTCCACGATTCAGTCTTATCAGGGCAGCAAAATCTTTGAAGCCATCGGCATTTCCCGGGACGTGATCAATGATTATTTTACCGGAACCGTCAGTCGTGTCGGCGGCATAGGGCTTGACGATATCGGAAGAGCGGTGGACCAGCAGCACAGCAGGGCCTTCGATCCCCTTGGACTGAATGTTAATCTGGAATTGTCCTCCTCGGGAAGACACAAAGAACGGAGCCAGGGGGAAAAGCACAGGTATAATCCAAAGACTATCCACATGTTGCAGCTGGCTGCAAGAGAAGGAAATTATGAGAAGTTTAAAGAATATACCAGGATGGTGGACGGTGAGGATACAGGATATTTAAGAAGCCTTCTTGATTTTGATTATCCTCCGGAGGGTATACCCCTGGATCAGGTGGAGAGTGAGGAATCCATTGTAAAACGATTCAAAACGGGGGCTATGTCTTACGGATCGATCTCGGAAGAAGCTCACGAAGCTCTTGCCATAGCCATGAATCATCTGGGAGGGAAGAGCAACAGCGGTGAGGGAGGAGAAAGCGACGAACGTATCCGGTCAGCGGGGACAGAGGATGACAGAAGTTCGGCCATCAAGCAGGTTGCCAGCGGCAGATTCGGCGTCACCAGCCGTTATCTGGTGAGCGCCAGGGAGATACAGATCAAAATGGCCCAGGGGGCAAAGCCCGGAGAGGGCGGTCACCTGCCGGGAAAGAAGGTTTACCCATGGATTGCCAGGACCAGGCATTCCACTCCGGGAGTCAGTCTTATTTCACCACCTCCTCACCATGATATCTATTCCATAGAGGATCTTGCCCAGTTGATCTATGACCTGAAATGCGCCAACAAGAAGGCCCGGATATCGGTGAAGCTGGTATCGGAGGCAGGGGTCGGTACGGTGGCGGCAGGTGTAGCCAAGGCAGGCGCCGCTGTTGTCCTGATCTCGGGTTATGACGGAGGGACCGGGGCAGCTCCCCTTTCTTCCATACATAACGCCGGCCTGCCCTGGGAACTGGGACTGGCGGAAACCCATCAGACCCTCCTGGCCAACGGCCTTCGCAACCGGGTCATGATCGAGACGGACGGGAAGCTGATGAGCGGCAGGGATGTGGCCATCGCTGCCATGCTGGGAGCGGAAGAATTCGGCTTTGCCACAGCACCCCTCATCACTCTCGGCTGTGTGATGATGAGGCAATGTCAGTCGGATTCCTGCCCCATGGGTGTGGCTACCCAGAATCCTGAATTGAGAAAACGTTTTGCCGGAAAACCGGAATATGTGGAAAACTTTATGATCTTTATCGCCAGGGAACTCCGGGAGATCATGAGCCGTCTGGGAATCAGGACGGTGGAGGAGCTGGTGGGAAGGAGTGACCTGCTGAAAGTCAGAGAAGGACTGTCCGCAGCCCAGAAGAGGATCGATCTTTCCGGAATCCTGTTTCATGTGGACTGCGGGCGTATCTCTCATGAAGAAAAATATCTCTATGATTTCAATCTTAAGGATACAAAAGACGAGAGTATCCTTCTCAGGTCAAGGAAGATAAAACGTGCCCTGGAGACCGGGGAAAAGGCAGAGATAAAGATCCACCTTCAGAGTGTGGACAGAACCTTCGGAACCCTGCTGGGAGCAGAGATCACCGGGAGGTATCCCGAAGGATTGCCCGAGGATACCATACGGGTTGACTGTACCGGATCCGGGGGCCAGAGCTTCGGAGCCTTTATCCCTAAAGGACTGACTTTGAACCTGTCCGGTGACAGCAACGATTATCTGGGCAAGGGACTGTCCGGCGGGAAACTGATCGTGTCCGCTCCTCCGGAGGCTAAGTATGACCCGGGGGACAACATCATCATCGGAAATGTTGCCTTGTACGGCGCCACCTCCGGCAAGGTGTTTATTGCCGGTATGGCCGGTGAGCGGTTTGCCATCCGCAATTCCGGAGTGACGGCTGTTGTGGAAGGTGTCGGCGAGCATGCATGTGAATACATGACCGGCGGGACAGTGGTTGTTCTGGGACCTACCGGTAAGAATTTTGCTGCCGGCATGAGCGGTGGAGTTGCTTATGTGCTTGACGAAAGAAATACTCTTTACAAAAATCTGAATAAACAGCTGGTGAATATGGAGGCGGTGGTCCATAAGGATGATCTGGATGAACTGAGGAGGATCATCGCGGAACATGTGGAAGCCACCGGTTCAAAAAAGGGCAGACGGATCCTTACCCATTTTCATGAGTATATCCCCCAGTTCAAGAAGATCATCCCGGTGGACTACAAAGAGATATTAAGACTTATCGCCCGGGAGATGGAGACGGGTTCCGATCCGGAAAGAGCGAAAATTGAGGCCTTCAGGATATTTACGGGAGGTGAACAGTGATGGGAAAGAGTTTTGGATTTTTGGAATATGACAGAGAAGAAGGTAGGGTGAGATGTGAAGAGGAACGTCTGAAGGATTTCCGGGAATTTCACGGAAGCCTGGAATTGTCCGACCAGCAGAAACAGGCTGCCCGATGTATGGACTGCGGGATCCCCTTCTGCCAGGCCGGCCTGATGATCTCCGGAATGATGTCCGGGTGTCCTCTGCATAATCTTGTACCTGAACTCAACGATCTGGTCTACAGGGGAAGGATGGCTGAAGCATACCGGAGATTGTCCATGACCCACAGTTTTCCCGAGTTTACCTCCCGGGTCTGTCCGGCTCTCTGTGAGGCGGCCTGTACATGCGGTCTTCACGACGCCCCGGTGGCTACGAAGGAGAATGAGAAAGCCGTCATTGATTATGCTTTTGAAAACGGTCTGGTCAAAGAAGAGCTTCCGCGGGTGAGAACGGGAAAGAGAGTGGCCGTCATCGGAAGCGGTCCGTCGGGACTGGCGGCAGCCCAGCTGTTAAACAGGAGAGGCCACATGGTGACCGTCTATGAGAGGAAGGACCGAGCGGGGGGACTACTCCGCTACGGAATCCCCAACATGAAGCTGGACAAGTCGCTGATCGACCGGCGGCTCCGGCTCATGGAGGAGGCAGGGATAAAATTTATCTTCAATACGGATGTGGGGAAGGATCTGCCTGCATCCCGGCTGAAAGAAGAATATGACAGTGTGATCCTTGCCTGCGGAGCTTCCGCGCCGAGGGATATCCAGGTACCGGGCAGAGAAGCGGAGGGAATCCGTTTTGCGGTGGATTTTCTGTCTGAAGTGACAAAGAGACTTTTGGACAGCGATTTTCAGGATATTCCCTATGATCTGGCAAAAGGCAAGGATGTGATCGTCATCGGCGGCGGAGATACAGGTAATGATTGTGTGGGAACCTGTATCCGTCTGGAAGCCAACAGTATAATCCAGCTGGAGATGATGCCCGAGCCTGCCCGGGAAAGACTTTCCTCCAACCCATGGCCCGAATGGCCCAGGATCCTGAAGGTGGATTACGGTCAGGAAGAAGCCATCTGGAAATACGGGAAGGATCCCAGAGTTTAGCAGACTACGGTAAAAGAGTTCATATCGGATACGGAAGGAAGCCTGAAGGAGGTGATCCTGGTCTCCCTGACTTCTGTCAGGGATGAGAAGACCGGCAGAATCAGCATGGTTCCCCTGGAAGGCAGTGAAAAAAGGTGCCCGGCCCAGCTGGTGCTCATTGCGGCCGGATTTCTCGGGAGTGAGAAATACGTTACCGATGATTTTCAGGTGGAGACCGATGCCAGGACAAATGTCAGTACAAAACCGGGTGAATATATGACTTCCCAGGAGAAAATCTATACTGCCGGTGATATGCATCTGGGTCAGTCTCTTGTGGTGAGGGCCATCGCGGAAGGCCGCGCGGCGGCAAAAGAAGTGGACAGGGCTCTTATGGGATATACTAATCTGTGATGCAGATCACAGAAAATCAGAAAATAAGCCGGTTTTCATCTGAAGGACCGGAAAAACGGAGAAAAAGTATGGTGAAAATAAATCAAAACTATCTGAAACTACCGGGCAGTTATCTTTTTTCCACAGTGGGAAAGAAGATAAGGGCATACGAGTCTGCCCATCCGGAAAAACGGGTGATCCGCCTGGGTATCGGGGATGTGACCCGGCCCATCGCCCCGGAGATCATCCGAAGCCTCCATGAGGCTGTGGATGAGATGGGGAGGGCGGAGAGTTTTAAGGGTTATGCACCGGATCTAGGTTATGCCTTTCTGAGGGAGACCATAGCGGAAAATGATTTTCAATCCCGGGGCTGCCGGATCGACCCGGATGAGATCTTCATTTCCGACGGGGCAAAGTGCGACTGCGGGAACATCCAGGAAATATTCAGTACTGACTGCAGGATCGCGGTCTGTGATCCTGTATATCCGGTATATGTGGATTCCAACGTCATGGCAGGCAGGACCGGAGTTTATGACACGGAACTCGGGAGATTCAGGGATGTGACCTATATGCCGTGCACCCGGGAAACGGGATTTGTGCCGGAACTGCCCGAGGAGGATGTTGATCTGATCTACCTGTGCTTTCCCAATAATCCCACAGGGGCTGTTATCAAAAAGTCAAAACTTCAGGAATGGGTGGACTATGCCAATGACAAAGGGGCAGTTATCCTGTACGATGCTGCCTATGAAGCCTACATCTCGGAAGAGGAGATCCCCCACAGCATATATGAGTGCCCCGGGGCCAGAGAATGTGCCATCGAGTTCAGATCCTTCTCCAAGACAGCCGGTTTTACCGGCCTCAGGCTTGGCTTTACGGTGATTCCCAAAGATCTGAAAGCCGGAGGGATCAGGCTGTGGGATCTCTGGGCCAGACGGCACGGTACCAAATATAACGGAGCTCCCTATATTATCCAGAGAGCAGGTCAGGCAGTCTATTCTCCCCAGGGGAAAAAAGAAATAAGAAAACAGATAGCCTGGTATATGGAAAATGCCCGGATTATCTCAGTGGGACTTGAACAGGCCGGATATGAGGTTTCGGGAGGTGTCAATGCCCCCTATATCTGGCTCAGGACACCCGGAGACATGACCAGCTGGGAGTTTTTCGATTATCTGCTGGAAGGGGCAAATGTGGCAGGAACGCCGGGATCGGGATTCGGTCCCCATGGGGAACATTATTTCAGACTGACGGCCTTCGGAAACAGGGAAGACACCCTGGAAGCCGTAAAGCGCATCAAAAAACTATGAGATTGCAAGATCTGGAGGGATGAAAAGTGGAGAAAATTCTGGTGCTGGATTTTGGCGGGCAGTACAATCAGCTGATTGCCCGCAGGGTCCGGGAACAGCATGTTTACGCGGAGATCAGAAACTATGACCGGATCAGTGTGAATGAGATTGTAAAAGAAGGATATAAAGGAATCATTTTCACCGGAGGACCCAACAATGTCTATGATGATTCCTCACCCCATTATGATCCGGCTGTCCTTAATGCGGGTATACCGGTGCTGGGAATATGTTACGGCGCCCAGCTGATCAGTTGGATGCTGGGAGGAAGGGTTTCCCCGGCGGAGAGCGCAAGCGAATACGGCAGGAAAGGACTGCAGATCGGAAAATCCAGGCTGCTCGGCAATATTCCGGAGAAGAGTATCTGCTGGATGAGTCATTCCGACTATATCAGCCTTGTCCCGGAGGGATTCCTGGTCACCGGATGGACGGACCACTGTCCCTGCGCGGCAATGGAGGATGCTTCCCGCGATATCTATGCGGTCCAGTTTCATCCCGAGGTGACCCACACGGAATACGGCAAAGAGATATTTCATCGGTTTCTGTTTGCTATCTGCGGCTGTTCGGGGGACTGGTCCGCGGAGGGATTTGCCCTGCAGAAGATAGAACAATACCGGGAGGAACTCTCGGGGAAAAAGATTCTGCTGGCCCTTTCCGGCGGGGTGGATTCCTCTGTGACGGCGGTTCTGCTGAACAGGGCTGTCGGCCGCAACCTGATCTGTGTCTTTGTGGACCACGGTCTGCTGCGCAAAGGCGAGGGAGATTATGTGGAAAGGGTACTGAAGAAAGAACTGGGCATAAACATGATTAGGGTCAATGCCGGTGGCCGTTTCCTGGGAAAATTAAAAGGTATATGGGAACCGGAGCAGAAACGGAAGATAATCGGGGAAGAATTCATCCGTGTATTTGAGGAGGAAGCCCGGAAAGAAGGGTCGATCGACCTGCTGGCTCAGGGAACCATTTATCCGGATGTGATCGAGAGCGGAAAAGGGGATTCCGCCGTGATCAAAAGCCATCACAATGTGGGCGGACTTCCGGACAGACTTTCCTTTGAAAGGATTGTGGAACCCTTAGATCAACTATTTAAGGATGAAGTCAGAGAAGTGGGACTTATGCTCGGCATTCCCCATGATCTGGTCTGGAGGCAGCCATTCCCGGGGCCGGGTCTGGCTGTCCGGATAGTGGGAGAGATAAGTAAGGAAAAGGTAAGCATACTGCAGGAAGCAGATGCCATTTTCCGGGAAGAGATAAGGAAAGCCCATCTTGAGAAAATACCTGATCAGTATTTTGCCCTGCTGACCGATTCCCGCAGTGTGGGAGTCAAGGGAGACGCCAGATCCTATGGATATGTGGCAGCCCTGCGGGCTGTCACCACGGATGATTTCATGACCGCGGACTGGACCAGACTTCCCTTTGCCCTTCTTGAGAAGACTGCCGGCAGGATAGTAAATGAGGTGGACGGTGTCTCAAGAGTGGTCTATGATATTACTTCCAAACCGCC
>CACZOS010000178.1 GCA_902782815.1 uncultured Lachnospiraceae bacterium
ATGGCCATCTCTCCTCTGTTAAAAAATATAATCAATACACGATAAAATATAATATCTTAATATGGTTTATATTTATTATTATATATATTATAAATTTAATGACAAATAATGTCAATCGCAAAGTCAAAAAAAGAGTCTCTTTCTGTCTCCCCTGCAATACCTTTCGTCAACACGGAAGAAAAAAGAGACCCTGTTCTCTTCTCCCTATTTCATGGCCTTATTGATGGCCGCAACCACTCCTTTCGGGGTGGTCTTCACGATAAACATATCCCTGAGCCTCTCATGGATAAACCCTTTTTCGATCCCGGCATCGATAAATCCCAGGATGGGATCGAAATATCCCTTGATATTAAAGATCACGATGGGAGCAGATTTCCGGCTGAGATAAGACATGGTAAGAATCTGGAAGAACTCATCCATGGTTCCCACTCCTCCCGGCAGGATGACGAAGGCATCCGCCAGATTCTCCATCACTTCCTTGCGGTCTGCCAAAGATTCCGTCCGGATCAGCTGGGTACATTGTTCGTTGATGTTTTCAAATTCCTTCATAAACTCCGGAATGACCCCGATCACCGTACCGTTTCCCGCCGCCATTCCCCTGGCGCAGGCACCCATGAGTCCGCTGGCGCCTCCTCCGTAGACAAGGCTGTGTCCGCCGGCGGCAATCTCCTTGCCCAATTGCTCTGCCTGCCGTATATACATCCTCTCAATGGAGTCACTGGCAGCGCCGTACATACATATCTTCAAATACTTCATGAAAAATCTCCTCTCACGATCTCTTATCAGAACTCGTATTCCGCGGCGGAAGAGTAGATCTCATCTCTCCGCATCTCCTGGAGGATCTCCGCCCGCCGGGTTCCGATCAACAAAGTCTTATTATATTTAAAATATTTCTCGCTTCCGTTCTCCGTGATAAACTCCACCGCTTTTTCATTCATGGCCAGCTCGGTGACAAATACCACCATCTCCTGTCCTTCTCCAAAAGCATTCTCCATAAAGCTGAAGGCATTCTCCAGAGCTTCCGAAGCCCGGCTGACCGTCTCTTCCCTTTTTTCCACCTGGAGGGAAGCCCTCTCTTTCACTTCCTGAAATGCTTTTCCTGCGTCCCGGGTCTCCATGGGCATCCACCGGCGGAGCAGAGAGTTGACCGTCCGGAAATGACTCTTTTCTTCCGGGGTCAGCAGGCCTGCCCCCTCCCTGAGTTTCAGGGCCTCTTCCCTGTTCCGAAGGGCTCTCTCATATATATTCCGGGGACTTTCCTTCCCGGTGGGTTTCCCAGCCCCATCGTTAATCCCGACAGCGGCCTGTTCCCTTTCCTCCTGCAGATCCCCCGCAAGGGTTTCACGGTAGGAACGGAGAAAAGCGAAGCATTCCTCTGTCACCCGGTCTTCCTCCATGGCTTCAAGGATCCTGCGTATGACACCGTCGCTCAGGAGTTCCACACAACTGAGGCGCTCATCAAAGGTGGCGGCGAACAGTCTCTGATAAACCTCCGTCTTTACCCTTCCTGAAAGGATGGTGGAAATGTCATACTCCTCCCTGTATTTCTGATAAAGATCATAGTAGGTCGCCGCGTCCCTGGCCACATCCTCATGCTGGAGATACTGACGGATAACCGCCTCGTCCAACCTGATTCCCTGGTCTTCGTAAGTTTTGATCAGATAGCTCAGGTCTTCCCAGCCTCTGGCGGTGACAAAGCGGAGTCCGTCCACATCCTTCTCCGTCCGGTAGAAATTCCGGGGACGCAGTTCCAGATAACTCAGGATAAATGGATGGATCCGGTGATTCCGGGCATACTCCTTAAAAACCGCCAGGTCCGCCTCGATATCCATCCGTCGGATCCTGTCCAGGGTCACGAAGTCAAAATCCCGGACGCTTTTATTATATTCGGGGGGATTTCCTGCCGTGACAATAATCCATCCCTCCGGCACGGCCTGGTTTCCGAAGGTCTTGCACTGGAGAAACTGCAGCATGGTCGGGGCGAGAGTCTCGGACACGCAGTTGATCTCATCGATGAAAAGGATCCCCTCTTTTCTTCCTGTTTCTTTGATATACCGATATATACTGCTGATGATCTCACTCATGGTATACTCGGTGACCGAGTATCCTTTTCCCTGATACTCTTCCTCCCGGATAAAGGGCAGTCCCACCGCGCTCTGGCGGGTGTGGTGGGTGATAGTGTAGGACACCAGTCCTATCCCGCACTCCCCGGCGATCTGCTGCATGATCTGGGTCTTTCCGATGCCCGGTGGTCCCATCAGAAGGATGGGCCTCTGGCGGATGGCGGGAATGACATAGTCCCCGTGAACATCCTTAAGCAGGTAGGCCTTAACAGTATTTTTGATCTCTTCCTTGGCTCTTTTTATATTCATGAAGATAAATCCCTATCGTTTCAGAATTCCATGATGGCATCGACAGCGTCGATGAAAGCTGCCCTCACTCCCTTATGCTCCAGGGCATCCACCCCTCTGATGGTGGTTCCCGCCGGTGAGCAGACCTTGTCCTTAAGGACTCCCGGGTGTTCTCCCGTATCCAACTGGAGTTTTGCGCTTCCCAGGATCATCTGGGATGCCAGGGCATAAACCTGGGCCCGGGGAAGCCCGTATTTGACTCCCGCATCTCCCAGGGCTTCGATGACCAGATCCACAAAAGCCGGTCCGCAGCCGGTGATGGCCATGGCGACCCCCATCAGATGATCGGGGATGATCTCCACTCTGCCCAGAGCCCGGAAAAGCTCCATGATCTCCTCATGCTCCTCTTCCTCCAGGGAATTGGTTTCCTCAAAAAGCATTACTCCCTCCCCCACCATGGCCGGCGTGTTGGGCATGATGTACTGGAATCGGGTGGAATCCCCCAGATAAGGTGAATATTTCCGGTAATTCCAGCCGGCCGCTATCGAAAGCAGGGCTTTTCCCCCCAGCCGGTCTCCGATCTCCTTTAGAACACCCTCTATCTGATAAGGTTTGCAGGCCATTATAATCACATCACATGCAGCCACCATCTCTCCAGGTTCCCGACAAGGGATAAAGCCGATCCGGGCGGCGTTCTTCTTCAGTTTGTCCTGATGGGGGGCATAGGCATATACCTGATCTCCCTCCAGAAGCTTCCTGCCGATCCATCCGGAAGCGATGGCCTGCGCCATATTTCCCATGCCGATAAATCCGATTTTTTTCATCTTTTCCAGCCCTTTCTTAATCAACTCTCGATCAACCTTTACTACCCTCTGCTTCCACTTCTGAGCAGACCGGTTTCCGGATCTCTTTTTCAGATACCCGAATCGTAAGCCCTTTTTGCCGCTTCCTCATAGACCTCCATCCTGCCCGGATAATAGAGGTTAAAGGCTGTTTTTGCGGCCTGGGCCAGCAGGTCCATCTCCTCCTCCATACCAAGAGCAGCCGGATAGGCTATGGTTTTTGTACACAGGTCAGAAGCGATCTTCTTCAGAAGGCTTTCCTCGGACAGGCTGCTCACGCCGAAGAGGGTCGTGGAGTAGGATTTATCCCGTCTGCTGAGTTCGATGTAGCTGCAGCAGAAATGAATGAACTCCTTGTACCAGACATACTGACAGTCTGTGTTCTCCATAAGGGCAGGAAGCTGAAACACCTCCCTGATTACCCTCTTGTTTTCCTGCGTCTTTTTCCTGCCGAAGAAGGATTTTTTCTCCTTGACCATAAAGGGGAGGTCCACCCACACCTTAAGGAAATGATCTGTACCGTCGATTTTTCCCTGTCCGTCGGTATACCGCTTCTCCCAAAGAAGGAGGCGCAGCAGGTTCACCCTGCTTCCCTCCTCAGCCTGGGCCGGGTCTTTCATCCCCTCCTCCAGGCAGGCTCTCCTGCGGGCGGCATCGGTCTCCATATAATAATTCTCCGGCCACTCCAGTTTCCGGTTGATGGGTTGGTATTCTCTTTCAAGCATACTGCTTTTCCTCCCTGGTCAGGCTGCTCCGCGTTTTTTACGCCGGGCACCTGGCCTTCTGTGTTTATTCCTAAAAAAATCATATATCCTGAGAGAAAAAAAGTCTAGCGAAATTGAGAAAAACTGCCTGCCATGATATGATACAGGTCAGAGAATATACCGGAAAGAACAGGGAAGATCGATGAACCTGAAAAAACTGCCGGAACTATATGCACCGGATCTTAAAGAAAAAATGAATACAGAACCTATGGAGATACTGTGGGAGCCTGACGGGGAGGGGGGTGCCCGGATCCTGCGGGTCTTCGGAAATACCCTTAAAGTCCGCCTGCCGGAAACCCTGGAAGGCCTGCCTGTGACCCAGATCGGGGCCTATTGTTTTTCTTCAGCGGACCATCTGCCCGATCCGGTATCCACGGATCTTCCTGCCGTCTGCGGCAGCTATGTGGAGGAAGTATATCTGCCCTCTGCCCTGACTACACTTCATAACGCCGCCTTTTATAACTGCCGTAAGCTGAGATCTCTCTCCGTGGGCAAAGGGATCAGGGGGATCGGAAGCGATGTTTTCATGAATTGTGTGGATCTTGACCACATCGAAGTCCGGGCTTCCTGCGGAGAGAAAACCGGTCTTTCCCTGATTCTGGAAAGGCTGATCAGTGACGTGGAGGTCTGTTTCCGGCCCGAAGATGACCGGAAAGAGTGCGTTCTCTTTTTTCCGGAATACTATGAATGGCTTAATGAAATCTCCCCGGCCCATGTCTTCAGCAGAAGCATAGAAGGGGAAGGATTCCGTATGAGACGGGTCTTCCATGACCAGAGGGTGGACCTGGGCAAATATGATCAGTTCTTTCCCGACATCCTCAAAGGGGAAAGCGACAGAAATATCTGCCGGATTGCCCTGAACAGGCTTCGCTGGCCGGTCTCCCTGTCCGGGGAGGCGGAGGAACTTTACAGCCGGGCGGTCAAAGGCCGTCTTTCCGAGGCAGCCTGCATGATGATCCGCCACCGGGATCTTGAAGGGCTGGGTTTTCTCTGTTCCCGTCTTGATCCCTCCCGGGAAGAGCTTTTCTCCTGGATGCAGGAGATGATCGCCTCGGAATGGGGGGAAGGAAACGCCTGCCTCCTGGAGGAAGTCCATAAGCGATCCTCCTTTGCCAAAAAACGCTTTATCCTGGAAGACCTGTAAGAATTCAGGGAGGAAACGACCATGTCCCGGATGAAAAACCACAACCTGACCCAGACAGAGTGGGAGCAGGATATCTGCGAAAAAATGCTGACTCTGATCCGCAATGAATTATATCTGGATTTCCGCTATATGGACAGGGCCTTGAATGCCCTGGCCTTCCGCCCGGATGAACGGCTCCGCAGCCTGGCCACCGACGGGGTCTTCCTTCATTATTCCCGGGATCTGCTGTTCCGTCTTTTTCCGAAAAATCCCGTGTTTTTGAACCGTGCCTATCTCCACTCCGTCCTCCACTGCGTTTTCCGCCACCCCTGGATGAGAGGTAAGCGGGAGCCGGTCATCTGGAACCTGGCCGGAGATATCTGTGTGGAATATGCCATAGATCATTTTGAAAAAGCGTCCGTCAGACGGATCCTTTCCCGGATCCGCCTGGACTATTACCGGCACCTGGAAGAGAGCAGGGTCCCGGTCACCGCTGCTGCAGTCTATGAAGATCTCCTTCTGATCACGGATCCGGAAAAACAGGTCCTTTTCCAGCAGGAATTCTATGTGGATGACCACGTTTTCTGGCCCCGGGAGGAGAAGCCCTCAGGCGGGGGAACCGCTGCCGGAGAGAACTGGGACAGAATCGGCAGACGTACTCTGCAGGAAATGGAGAAAAAAGGCCTGGAAGAGTCCCTGTCTTCCGCCTCGGTAAAGGAGCAGATCAAAAGAGGAAAAAGCCGGAGATCCTATGAAGAATTCCTGAAGAAATTCACCATACTCCGGGAAGAGATCGGGCTTGATCAGGACAACTTTGATCTGAACTATTATACCTACGGACTCAGGCTTTACGGAAACATGCCCCTGGTGGAGCCTCTGGAGAGCCGGGAAGTAAAGAAGATTCTGGATTTTGTCATTGTGGTGGACACCAGTTATTCCACCAGCGGCAGCCTGGTCCGGCGTTTCCTGGAAGAAACTTTCCGGATCATCAGCGCGGAAGACTCTTTTTTCCGGGAGAGCCATATACGGGTAATCCAATGCGACAACAAAGTACAGGCAGACAGGATCATCCGGTCCCGGAAAGATATCGACATATTGTTTCAGGAGTTTGAAATGATCGGGGGAGGAGGAACGGATTTCCGGCCGGCCTTCGCCTACATTGACGATCTCCTGGCAAAGGGAGAGTTCCAATCCCTTAAAGGAGTCCTTTATTTCACGGACGGAAAGGGGATTTATCCTTCCCGAAAACCTCCCTATGAGACCGCCTTCCTCTTCATCGGAGAAAACGAAGGAAATCCCGTCCCCCCCTGGGCCATGTCCATGACCCTTATGGAGGATTGGCTATGATCGAAAACAAAAAAACAGCAGGGCAGCTGCGTTAAAGCAAACTTCCCTGCTGTTTTTGATATATTGGGTGTATCAATTGGCGAGATCTTTAATACGGACAACATAGGATATCTTGCGGCGATTAAGGTATCCCAAGGCCTTTTTCCCGGTTTTTGTGTAACGGGCTCCGCTGCGGTTTCCTCTGGTGGCTACCTTGCCGCCGTCATACCACAGTCTTTCTCCGCTTGCGCTTCTCCCGGCGTAGATATTGGCGTGGGCACTACCTGACCAGCATACCACATCACCGGGCTGAAGATTGACTGAAGAACAGCGTCTGTATACTTTATACACATTTACCTTGTTGGGATCCCAATTGAAGTTTTTCTTCATTTTCCCGTTTCCCTTGACATAAAATTTGTCACCGGGCTGGGTAGCTCCATACTGCTGCAGGCACCAGGAAACATATAAAGCACAGTTTGCTCTTCTCCTGCTGTACACCGCCTGGGCAAAGGTACTTTTGGTTCCGCTGTTGCCATACCTGAATTTATAGTTTTTCAGATTCTTTAACATCTGATCGCAGACACCCATCCAGCGGTCATAGTTTGAAGAAGTATGTGTGCTGAGAGCCGCGGGTGCGACGG
>CACZOS010000179.1 GCA_902782815.1 uncultured Lachnospiraceae bacterium
CACCGAAGAAAAAGCCCCCTCCCTGCAGTGGATACGGGATACATGGCTGTTCAGCCGCACATCCACTCCGCCTTTCCGGCAGGCATCCTTGAGGACGCGGATGACATCCGAGGAACGGTCACTGGCGGGAAATACCCGCTGGCCGCGTTCTGTCTTCAGCTGCAGTCCGCAATCCTCCAGAAAGGAGATCATGGACTGATTGTCAAAGCGTTTAAAAGAGCTGTATAAAAACCGGGGATTGGTCATGACATTCTCCAGGAATTCCTCCGGGGGACAGGCGGTGGTAACATTGCACCGGCCTTTTCCGGTTATGAAAAGTTTTTTCCCCAGCTTCTCATTTTTTTCCAGAAGGATCACCCTTTTATGATCCCATGACGCAGAAACGGCAGCCATAAGACCGGCTGCCCCTCCACCAATGATAATCACTGTTTTCACTTATTGATTACTCCTGTTATAAACATCATCATACTCGTTCCAGAGTTCTTCACGGGCCATGAGCCGCTTCTCCACCTCCTCCTTGCGCAGGAGAGCGAGGGCGGAAACCAGGGCATTTACAATGCTCAGGGGTCCCACCATGGAATCCACGATGGTCATGACATCCGTCTTGGCAACAAGAATGCTGTCGGCGTACTCCGCAATGGGAGAATGTACATTATCGGTCAGGGCTATGGTATCTGCTCCGTGGTTGCTGGCATACTGAAGTGCGCGTATGGTCCGCTTGGAATAGCGGGGGAAAGAAACCCCGATCAGCACATCCTTCTCCCCGATATTGCTAATCTGCTCCAGGGTCTCCGAGGTGCTGGCCGTCTCCACCACAATGACCTTGTCGAAAAGCATTTTGAAATAATAGCCGAGAAGTCCCGCCAGGTAGGCGGCAGATCTGGCACCCAGGATATAGACTCTCCTGCTGTCATTGATCAGGTTTACCGCCTTGTTGAATTCTGCTTCGTCAATACCGAAATGGATGGTATCCTTCAACCGCTCCATATCCGTGGTCAGGATGCTCTTCAGAACACCCTTCTCCTGGTAACGCTTGGAGGACAGCGACATACGCTGCATGGAATTGGAATTGGTCTTGACGATCACCTGGATAGCCTTCTGCAGTTCAGGGTATCCGTCATAATCCAGCTGGTAGGCGAAACGCACCACCGTGGACTCGCTCACACCGGCTTCCTTTCCCAGTTTTGACGCGGTCAGATACGCGGCGATATCATAATTGTTGGTAATATAATCTGCCAGTCTTCTCTGTCCTTTGCTGAAGGAAGAAGCCTTGGCTTCCATCCTCTGCAGTATATTCATATGTTCCAAAATACTTAAACCACCTATCTGCCTATTTCCCCTGATATATGATACAGGAGTCAACGTCATAACCTTTAAGTACCTCTCTGCCCTTCAGGCCGGCAAGTTCCATGGCAAAGATGATCTTCACCACGATTCCGCCCAGGGATTCAATGAGTTCGGCCGCAGCCTTGGCGGTGCCGCCGGTGGCCAGAAGGTCGTCCACCAGAACAACCCTTTGTCCCGGGAAGATGGCATCCTTATGAACCTCGATGGTGGAAGTACCGTACTCCAGGGTATAAGTCTTGCTGACGGTTTCTCTGGGAAGTTTTCCCTTCTTGCGGATAGGGATGAACGCTTTATGTTTCAGATAAGACAGAGGCATTCCGAACAAAAAGCCCCTGGCTTCCGTTCCTGCTACCACATCAAACTCCACACCCTCAAGCAGCTTTAACATCTCATGGACACTGAGCTGTAATCCGTCCGGATCCTGAAGGATGGATGTGACATCTCTGAAAATTACCCCTTCCTTTGGAAAATTCGGAATACTAACTACATAATCTTCTAGTCTCTTCATGATAAACTCCTCTTTATTTATTGTGCAGGATAAATGTACGATTTTCTTAATTATATCAGATATTTTGCAGGATATCCATAACAAAAAAAGAGGGAATACCCACCGTTTTTCTTTGGGAAGAAAGAGAAACTCAAAGAAGAATATAATTTTGAATGACAAGCTGGATCTTCCGGACTCCTCTCCACTCATTAAGCTGGGGATAATAGGCCGCATGCATCCTCACTCCCGAAGGAAGTCCCTGCATTAAGCGGGATAAGGTCTCACTTCCGTACTTATCGGCGATCTCCTCCCGTAACCGGTCCGATTCCCCGAACCAGACTGCCTCCATACGGATCCCTTCCTCATCCGTCAGGGTCATTCTGCTGCATCTTCCCGAGGTTCCCAGGATCTTAAGTCCGGACAGGGCAAGATTTTTCCGGGCAAAGAGAGGCTTTTCATTTCCGGTGCCGAAGGGTTCCATGAGGGTCAGTTCGCCGATGAAGTCCTCCGTCACATAGGAGAAAGGCAAAGCGATATCAATACGGACTTTCCGGATAAAATCTTCCTCCTTAAGATCGGTATTCTGATTCAGCCGGAGGCGTAGTTCCCCGATCCTGTCTTCTTCCATGGAAAGGCCTGCGGCCATGGGATGGCCTCCGTACCGGATAAAACAGTCCTTAACCCCAGTCATCTCCCGGAACATGTGATAATTTTCGATGGATCTTCCCGAGCCCTTTATCCCTTCTTTTCCCCTGGTGAGCACAAAGACCGGTTTATTATAATGCTCTCTCACTCTTCCGGCTATGATGCCGGCTATGCTCTCATGACAGTCTTTAAGGTAGACCACCAGAACCTTGTCTTCGCAGTGACCGGTCTCTTCCAGCCAGTCTATGGCCTCTTTCACTCCCTCAGCCGTCATCTCTTTTCTTTCGTTATTGAGAGCGACCAGCTTTTGTGCCATCTCCAGAGCCATTTCCCTGTCCTCGCAGAGCAGCAGATCCATGGCTTCCTTTGCCGTAGCCAATCTCCCGCTGGCATTGATGCAGGGTCCGATCACAAAACCCAGGGCATAGGCATTGATCCTGCGCCGGAGATAACCCGTGATCTCCAGCAGGGCATGGAGCCCTGTATTGGAAGTATTCTTCATTCTCGCCAGACCCTCCCTGACCAGAATACGGTTTTCATCCCTAAGGGGCATAACATCGCAAACCGTGGCCAAAGCGGCGAAGGAGAGGTAGTCTTCCATCTCCTTGGAGGGTATTCCGCATCGGTCATAGAGGATCTCCACCAGATGGTAGCAGACCACTGCTCCGCAAATGTTTTTAAAGGGATAGGCACAATCCGTCTGCTTGGGATTCACCACTGCCGAAGCTCCCGGGATATTCCAGCTGACCTTATCCCCTTCCCGGGTATAGGGGATGTCATGATGGTCCGTGATGATCACGGTCATACCCAGACCCAGGGCACAGTCAACCTGGTCTGAAGCAGATATCCCGTTATCACAGGTTAAAATAGTGTCTATCCCATCCTCAGCGGCCCGGCGGATCAGGTGTTCATTTATCCCGTACCCGTCTTCGATCCGGTCGGGAATACGATAATCGACTGTCGCTCCGCATCGTTTCAGTCCTTTATACAAAATATAGTTGGAGCATACCCCGTCCACATCATAATCCGATATGATCCGTATGGGGGCTCCCTCACGGATTTTCTCCAGCAGGATCTGTGCCGCTTTATCCGCATCTTTGAGGAGTTCAGGTTCCGGGAGATCGGAAAGGCTTCCGTAAAGGTAGGATTTCATCTCCTCTTCCGTCTCCAGATCGCGGTTTATCATCAGTCTGGCCAGCATGGGACTTATTCCGAATCTGTCCCCGATCTGACGAAAATCCGCCCTTTTGGCGGTTATCATCCATTTTTCCAAATAATCACCCTTATCTTTCCAAAACAAAATCCAACCGGAGGAAAGATCTTTCGGTTGGATTTTCATAATCATTGTCTATTTTCTTTTCTTTCCTGCAGCTGCCGCAGGCTTTTTACCTCCGCGCTTCATGAAATACCAGATCGGACCGGTGATGCAGACGGATGAATATGCTCCGCAGACGATACCGCACATAAGTGTCAGGGTAAACTCTTTGATGGAGGCCACCCCTAAAAGATAAAGGACAAAAATCGTGATGAAAGAAGTCAGGGATGTATTGATGGTACGGGTGAAGGTCTGGCTGATACTGGTGTTCACCACAACATCAAGTCCCTGTTTCACCAGCTGATTGTTCTTCAGGTTTTCCCGGATACGGTCGAAAATGATAATCGTCGCATTGATGGAATAACCCAGAATGGTCAGCATACAGGCGATGAATGTATTACCCACAGACAGGCGGAATACGGAATAAATGGTCAGGACCACCAGCACATCGTGAAGGAGGGCGATAACCGCACTGCCGCCGAACTTAAAGTCTTTGAAACGGAAAGCGATATAGATCAGCATACAGATGGAGGCGATGATCACCGCCACGATGGCATCGCTCTTCATCTCAGCGGAAACGCTGGCCGCGATCTCCTCTGTCTGATATTCTTCGATATCATAGGTGTCTTTTAAGGCTGTCTCCAGCTTCTGACGCTCTTCAACGGAAAGCTCGTTGGTCTTGATCACGATCTGGTCGGAATTGATCACCTTCTGGCTCTGGACAGTTTTGACATCCACGGTATCCTTTACCGTTTTGATGATCTGTTCATCCAGGTCGTCCGTCACTTCCTGGTTGAAGGTCATGGTGACAGCTGTACCGCCTGAGAACTCAAGGTCGTAATTCAGGATATTTCCGATATTCTTTTTATTGACCGGCATGAAGATAAAGCCGACAAGGATCACGATCAGAGATCCGATGATGCAGAACTTGCTCATCTTCACATAATTTCTGACCTTAACTTCCCGGGCACGCCCGTAATATTTCTCATCTTTTACTCCCAGTTCATAAAAACTGAGAAGAAGGTTTTTCGTGATGAACAGCGCGGTAAACATGGATAAAAGGATACCGATGGCCAGTGTCTGGGCAAAACCCTTAACCGTACCGGAACCCTTGATCCAAAGAACCGCCGCGGCGATCAGGGTGGTGATATTTCCGTCAAGGATGGCGGACAAAGCCTTGTCAAAACCGCCGTTGATGGCATTCAATACCGATTTGCCGGAAGAGATCTCCTCGCGTATACGGGTAAAGATGATGACATTGGCATCCACCGCCATACCGATGGCAAGCAGTACACCGGCTATACCCGGCAGGGTCAGAGTGGCATCAAAGCCGTTGATGGCAAGAAGATCCAGGATAACGTAAATACAAAGGGCAAGAGCTGCCACAAATCCCGGGAAGAAGTA
>CACZOS010000180.1 GCA_902782815.1 uncultured Lachnospiraceae bacterium
CTCTTGTCCTGGCATGATCAATCTCCTTCCTGCATACCCGTACACAAGTTCTGTTCGCTTTTAGTATACGGGATTTCAGGGCAAAAAACAAGTACCGGCCCTTTTCTTGCTATACTTTCCCATGTGTTATATAATGGAAAAGAATCATGCGAAAAAGGAGATGATGACTTGGATCCAGGTTCCATACGCCAGCTGATTATCCTGATCATTCTGCTGCTTCTGTCGGCCTTTTTTTCTTCGGCGGAAACAGCGTTGACCACGGTTAACCGCCATCGGATCCGCGCCCTTGCCGAGGGCGGAAACCCCAGGGCAAAAAGAGTGATCGCCCTGACCGATAATTCTGAAAAAATGCTGAGTGCCATCCTGATCGGCAACAATATCGTAAACCTGTCGGCTTCAGCCCTTATGACCACTCTGGCGATCCATCTGGCTGACCTTATGGGCTTCAGCCGTAATGCCAGTACATTCATCGGGTGCGCCACAGGTATCCTGACCATACTGGTTCTGATCTTCGGGGAAATCAGCCCCAAGACCATAGCCACAAAAAAAAGTGAGCCCATGGCCCTGCTCTATTCCGGTCCCATCTACGTGCTGGTGGTCATCCTGACCCCCCTGATCTATATCGTCAATTCCATAAGCAGAGGGATCTGTCATCTTTTGGGTGTCGATCCCGATCAGACAGTCTCCATGACCGAGATGGAGCTGCGGACCATTATGGATGTCAGCCAGGAAGACGGCGTGATCGAGGAGGAGGAAAAGGAGCTGATCAACAATGTTTTTGATTTTGATGATTCCGTAGCCAAGGATATTATGGTCCCCCGGATAGAAATGACCTTCGCCTCCGAGGATATGACCTACAATGAACTGGCTGACCTCTTTGCCAGGGAACAGTTTTCCCGCATTCCGGTCTACAAGGAAACCAAGGACAAGGTGATCGGGGTGATCAATATGAAGGACCTCTTTATCTACCGTCAGACCCACCGGCCTGAGGTTTTTGATATCCGGGAGGTTATGAGAAAGCCTTTCTTCACCTATGAATTTCAGAAGATCAAAGTCCTGATGGAGGAAATGAGAAAGAAGTCCATCAGTATTGCCATTGTTCTGGATGAATACGGGATCACCGCGGGCCTGGTCACCATGGAAGACCTGATCGAAGAACTGATCGGAGAGATCAGGGACGAGTTTGATGAGGACGAGGCAGACCTGATCCGGCGAATCGGAGAAGGAGAATACGAGGTGGCAGGAAGCATCAAACTGGATGACCTGAACAATATGATCGGAACGGAGATTGAATCCGGTGATTATGAATCCATAGGCGGACACCTGATCGAGCTTCTGGATCATTTCCCGGAGGAAGGAGAGACCGTGCGTGAAGGGGATTATCTCTTCTCCGTTAAAAAAATGGATAAGAACAGAATTGAAAAAATATACATCCGGACCAACGCAGAATCCTTGAAAGGAAAGGAAGGACGATCATCATGATAACCGACAAACAGAGGCAGCGGGATTTTGAATATGAAGCGGACTACCAGTCCAGGAGCAAATACAGTGTGGAACAGTGGAAAAACATCCTGACGGGAGGCACCTTTTCCCAGGATCAGATCCTGCTTCTTGAAAAGATCTATGCCGCCTACAATCACGCGGCCACCCTCCTTATGCTGGCCTTTGAAAGCCAGTCTGCCGAGGAAGATATCCTGGGAATGCTGAATGAGGCAGGACAGCTCCTGGGGCAGGCTAATGAACTGGACCCGGAGCTTGATTTCGACGGTAATGAATACTGGTGGTATCTTCTCTGCTGGGGAAAGAATACTCCTGATTCCACCCTGGAACTTAAACTTCAGCCGGAGCTTACCGACGCCATAGGTCAGCTCTACCCGGAGATGGAAGAAGCTTACTATGCCTTCTCAAACGATGTGGACCGCAGCCTCCAGATCCGTTACAGCCAGGAGGATTCAGTCTGGATCGCAGCAGCTGCCCTTCTCTATGAAAAATATTACCGCTATCCCGGAATCAGCACCGATGACATCCTTCTTATGCAGTATGAAGTCCAGACCCGGGCGCAGAAAGTTTTTGGCCAGGATGTGGACACCAATACCATCACCCAGATCTGCAATGCGGACGAGAGGGGCCACCGGTTCAATTATCTCCGGGATATCTATAAATATTACCGGGTCTCCTATCCCGGTGAATTTGACGGGGACAGGGAGCGTCCCGAAGAGGAAGACCTGGACTACAGTGCTTATGTCAACACGGTTTTCGGTTATCTCAGGCTGAATGTCATCACAGATTTCATCGATCACGAGTATGTTGCTCTTTTCGATGAATCCTATATAGAGATGAACCAGGCAAACGGGTTTGTCCGGATTGCCGCATTTCTGGGACGTCAGGGAGGCAAACCCTTCTCCATGGAAGACACCGGCGAGACAGCCCTGGGTATCCGGGCCGACGGAGAAGACTGCGAAACTACCTTCCATATGCTGGGTGACCTTCTCTGCAGGGAATACCCGAATTTTTCCTATCTAAAGAAATCCTCCTGGTTTGACCCGGATCAGGGAAAGACCGCAGAAGAATTCTGCGACGTTTTATCTATAGAAAACTATGCCCGCTGCAGAGCTTCCATCGCCATCCAGGCGATTCCGGAAGGGGACGGGATCAGGATCGTCATCTCCCTGAATCTTCCGGAAGTCCCCTCGGAGGAGGTTATGGCGGACATTCAGGACAAATGCAGCAAACTCACCCTGATGACTGCCGCTCCGTTCCAGGTGGATGTTCTGCCTGTGGAAGCCTTTGATCCCGCAGACAGCGGAAGAAAGATCAAAGCCTTCGTACAGTACCCCTACAGTGAATTTATGCAGATGAGCGAGGAAAACATCCTGGGAATGATGTCAACATCCCTGGAGATCTTTGCCTCCTACTATACGGATATCTGTCAGAATTATTATCCCGCAGCAGACGGAACCGCGCCCGAGGATCCACTGATGGCCGCCCTGGGCTCAAAACTGGTCTACCGCAAAGCCGCGGATGTCCCGGGACCTCAGGTCATCTACAAAGAAGGAAACGGATCTCCCACTGCGGATTTTGTTCAGAAAGCTCTGCAGAATTACGAGAGAGGACAGCAGGCTCAGGAAACGGAAAAGCCCGGA
>CACZOS010000181.1 GCA_902782815.1 uncultured Lachnospiraceae bacterium
AGCAGTCAAAACAGTAAGAGTGATTATAATAAGGAGTACCGGTAATGCGGGAAAAGGTTTTTCCTCTCCCTCTGCTGAATCATGGGCCCCGTGTGACCCCTGGGAAGTCCATTTCTTAAGCATAGGGAACAGAGCAACCATGATGGTGATGGGCAGTTTGGATAATCCTCCAAGTGAAAGAAGCAGAATCATCCCTCCCATAAAGACCCATGTTTTCTCCTTCTTTCTCCTTCTGGTAGCCCACCACCCCACTAAGCCTCCGGCCCAGCAGGCATAAGGTATGTCCGGACTGCAGGTTTTGGAACCGAACAGATACATGGAGTAGAGACCCACATGCAAAATGAGGATATACATGACCATCCTGGGCCACTCCTTCTTCTTCATGTTGGCACAGGGCAGAAGAAGGCCAATCCAGTAGAGGAGGGTGTTTGCCACATATAAGGTTGCATCCCGGTAGCCGGACATCTTTAGAAAATAATAGTGAAAAAAGGACGCCCCTTCAAGATAAATATGCCCGTCAAAATGGTACAGTCTGTGGAACTGATACATGTATTTATCCGCAGAAGCCCAAAGGCTGAGTTCCTCAATATTCAGAATCATAGCCCCATGATAGATAATGAGACTTAAGACAAAAAGACTGCATAGGGCAATGAAAGACGGAGACTTCATATAAAACAGGAGACGGGTCCCGTGTTTGTTCTGTCCCACGATCAAGGGAACAAAACGGTAAACCAGCAGGCTGATTATAATGATAATAAAAATCGGATGAATCAAAGAGATAAACACCGAAAAAAAGCTTGCGCCGATAATGACCAGGGCAGACAAAGCCATCCCTTCCATCATCTCCACCTGCATTAAATTACAAAAGAGCAAAGCGATTCCCACAACAAGACAAAAGGCAATCACCAACAGTATTGTATTCATAAATAAAGAGTCTCCCTCTTTCACTGACAATTGGCCACAAGTATAGTATTTTACCATTGATTATAGCATTTATCAAGTAACCAGTCAACGAGTCCCGGTTTCCCACCCATAACCCTTTAATATGATTATGGCCAAAAATAATAACTTATTTCCCTTCAGTTTCCCGCATCATACACCACCCGGGTGTCCGCCAGGTGGTCATGAAGCGCCTCCTTCTGGCTTCCCGCTCCGATGATCAGATAACCGATATAGAGGATGAAGGCGGAGAGGTAACGTCCGATGATCTCCCGGAAGGCGATCTCAAAGAAGGTGGGCTGCCTGTCCTCGGCGCTGACCACCCTGATCTTCATCATCTTCTTCCCCACAGTTCCGCCGGTATAATAGGTGAGCAGGACGAAATAGGCGGCGGTCAGAAGATAGATGATGGCATCAGAGAGGCTGACGGAAAAGAATACCTTTCTGGCCAGTATATCGGAGACCGAGCCGCTTAAAAAGACCATAAAGGCCAGTCTCAACACGATCAGCACAAGGCCCACGATGATCTTATCCAGGATAAATGCGGTGAGTCTTACGAAAAAACCTGCATAGACTCTTTCCCCATTCTTTTTCTTCGGTAATATTTCCGACTGTCCGTTTCCTTCACTTCTGGCCGGAAGGTGCAGCCTGCCGTTTGTCTGTTCTTCGTCAGTCTGTTCTGCCGCTGCCTCTTCCACCGCGGCTTCTTTTTCCGCAAGCTGATCTTCAGCCGTCTGCTCTTCCGGAGCCGGGGTTTCCAAAATCTGATCTTCCTCGGCAGGGATTACCAAAGCCTGATTTTCCTCAACCGGGGGGTCCTGCAGAATTCTTTCATCTGGCATAATACATCAGCACCCCGCTTTCATCCTGTTCCAGCCATTCCCTGGCCGCCTCGATATCCGAATCTGTCTTAAAGAGATCCCCAATACCTCCTTTGCCGAAAAGGCTGCCGAAGATCTGCATCCACTGTGTATCTCCTGCAGGCTGGAAAAAGAGGATATCTTCTGACCCCACCGATTCGGCTACGGCTTTCTTCATCTCTTCCAGACCCATGATCTCATCGATCAGTTTGTTGTCCTTTGCCTGCTGGGCAGAATAGATCCTGCCGTCCGCCAGTTTTTTTACGGTCTCCGAATCCATCTTACGGCCGTCGGCCACGATGGCGGTAAACTGTTCATAGGCCTCGTCCACCAGACTCTGAAGGATCTTTCCCTGGTCCTCGGTCATCTCATGGGCTCCGGACCCGATGGTCTTGTTGACCCCGCTGGTGATGTCTATCTCAGATACACCGATCTTCTCCAGCATCTTCTGATAGTTCATCAGGGAGATGATGACCCCGATGGAACCTGTCCAGCAGTTCCGGTTGGCGTAGATCTTGTCCGCTGCCATGGAGATATAGTAAGCTCCGGAACAGGCCTGATTGGCAAAATAGGCATAGATGGGTCTTCCGGTCTTCTCCTTATATTCCATGAGGCGAAGGTAGAGTTCATCGCTCTCGTAGACCGTTCCCCCCGGGCTGTCCACATAGAGGAAGATACCCTTATTTTTCTCGTCCCCTTCCATCTGTTCGATAAAGTCAAGATAAAGGGAATGATTATACTGGTTTTCCCCTGTGATGGCTCCGGACATCTGGCTGCTGTTCTGGATAGTTCCCACGATATCAATCTGCCCGACATAGTCTGTAGTGGGAAGGCTGGTCTTCTCTTTGACGATACCCAGGACCTGTTCCAGGTTTTTCTGCGCGCTTTCTGTGGATTTCTCCCTCAATTGGTTCATCATCATCGCCGACCTCAGCCCCACCAGTCCCGTGGAAATGAGGATAAAGCATACCAGAGCGATGGCAATGATCTGTTTCTTTTTCATATATTCACCTGCTTTTCTCTAAGTTATCTGTTATTGTTCCCTCTTCCCTAAGGTAAAGGTGAGGAGGACAGGATTATGGTCTGAACAGACAAATCCCTGATCCAGAGTTTTTATCTCATGGACCTGAATATTATCGGATACAATGAATCCATCTATCACATAGTACTGGAAGCTGTCATGGTCCGCCCCTTCATAGGGCCGGTCCAGACTCCGGCAGCTTGGGATCCCTCTATCCGTCAGGAAACTCCATCCTTTTCCGAACTGCTCTATGTCCAGCTCTCCGGGATACCATTTTCCGGCCAGGTCAGGATAGGCTTCCTTATCTTCCGGGGTGAAGAACTGGTTAAACTCTCCACCTGCAATCACATAATTTCCTTTTTCCCTCTCCTCCTGCAGAAGTCCGGCAAGCATTTTGGTCTGGGCGATCTTACCTTCACCATCGTCAAAGGCTTCCAGATGCAGATTGAAGAGGACCAGCTCTTTATCTGATGTTTTCGGGGCGTCATCCCCCTCTTCAGAAGGCTCGTACAGGGGGATCCTTGTTCTGGTCACACATCGTTTCAGGTTGACAAGACGGACCGGCCATTTAAAGGGAACCGGGAGTTGGATCCGGTTTGCGGATTCCACATGGCAGCCGGTCAGAGTCAGCAGGCCTGCATCCACCTTCCCTATGGGAGGCACCGGATAGGGC
>CACZOS010000182.1 GCA_902782815.1 uncultured Lachnospiraceae bacterium
AGGGATGCCCAGGTTATCCTGGTCAATAAGGTCCTGGTAAACCGGGAGACCATCGGAGAGGCATCCCGGCTTAAATTTGTATGTGAAACCGCCACAGGGACCAACAATCTGGACCTGGATTACCTTAAAGAGAGGGGGATAGGCTGGTGCAATGCAGCGGGATATTCCACTGAGGCGGTGGCCCAGCACACCTTTGCCCTTCTTTTTTATCTGCTTGAACATATGAGATACTTTGACGATTATGTTAAATCAGGCGCCTATACCGCTTCAGGCTGTTTTACCGAAGTGACTCATCCCTACACTGAGATTTCCGGCAAGACCTGGGGAATTATCGGGCTGGGAACCATCGGCAGGAGAGTGGCCGGGCTTGCGGAATGTTTTGGGGCCAAAGTAATCTATGCCTCCGCGTCGGGAGCTGCCCCCCAGAAGGGTTACGAGCAGGTTTCCCTGGAGGAACTCTACAGACGGTCGGATATTATCTCCGTACATGCCCCCCTCAATACCCACACCCTGCATCTGGTGGACAGGGAAGCCTTTGCAAAGATGAAAAAGACCGCAATTTTCCTGAACCTGGGCAGGGGTCCCATCATCGTGGAAAAAGACCTGAGGGAGGCTCTGGACCGCGGGCTAATTGCAGCTGCCGGACTGGATGTGCTTGATGAGGAACCCATGGCGGAGGATAATCCTTTAAGGGATTTTACGGACAGCGACCGTCTGATCATTACCCCGCATGTTGCCTGGGCCAGCAAGGAGGCCAGGGAGCGGCTGATGGATATGATCCTTACTCAGCTTAAGGCCTGGATGGAAACAGGAAACTGATCCGGCATATCCCGAAAAGGAGAAAGGAGTTTTATGTCGATAAAAAAGATCGTGGTCACCGGAGGACCCTGCGCGGGAAAAACCACAGCCCTGAATCTGATTGCAGAGACCTTTGCACAATTGGGCTACCGGGTGATTTTCATTCCGGAAACCGCCACAGAGCTGATTTCTTCCGGAATAGCGCCATGGACCTGCTGTTCCCCTTTTGCCTACCAGGTATATCAGGTCAGGCTTCAGCTGGCCAAGGAAAAGATCTACGGGGAAGCTGCCGAATCCATGAAGGATGAGAAGATCCTGATCGTGTGTGACCGGGGCATGATGGACAACAAGGCCTACGTTACGCCGGAAGAATTCCGGGATCTTATGGAGTCTTTCTCCTCTGAGGAAGAAATCTATTCCGCTTATGATGCTGTATTTCACCTGGTGACTGCCGCCAAGGGAGCTGTGGAATTCTATACTTTAGGCAACAATAATGCCAGAACCGAAACGGTGGAGGAGGCAGCCCTTCTGGATGATAAGGTGGCGGAAGCATGGAGAAGACACCCCCATTTCCGCCTCATCGACAACCGGTCTGATTTTGAACACAAGATGAAGTATCTTCTTTCAGAGATCGCTCTCTTTTTGGGAGAGTCCCTGACCGGAGAGGAATAAGGACAGGTTTGCAGGAGAATGCCCTGTTTCAGGGCGGTATCCTGATTGTGTTTTTGCCGGAAATATGATAAGGTGTATAGAGAATATTATTTTCTGACCTAAAGGATTTCTTCGGTAATCCTGAGGGAAAGACGGTCATAAATGCAAATTAAGTCAAATAAAGAGATGATCCAACCATGAGGGCAAGGAATACCGCGCTGGATTCGTTGATCGGCTCTCCCTTTACTGAAGGGGAGAAGACAGAGAGA
Organism: uncultured Lachnospiraceae bacterium; assembly: GCA_902782815.1. GTDB lineage: Bacteria > Bacillota > Clostridia > Lachnospirales > Lachnospiraceae > Anaerobutyricum. The sequence goes on from CACZOS010000182.1 coordinate 1,719, forward strand.
TACGGGCTCCTTTACCCTTACTGCGAGAGCAGGGCTGGGTCAGGGAGTCTGTTTTTATGTTAAGAATCGCGATCTACGGAAAGGGTGGGATCGGAAAATCCACAGTGACCAGTAATCTGGCCGCCGCTTTTGCCAGCCTGGGAAAACGGGTGATCCAGATCGGCTGTGATCCCAAGGCGGATTCCACCATGAATCTGTGCGGAGGTGAACCCCCTCTGCCGGTGATGAATTATCTGCGGGAATATGACAGGGAACCGGAGGCGGTTGAGGAGATCTCCAAGACCGGCTTCGGCCAGGTCCTCTGTATTGAGACCGGCGGGCCCACCCCGGGCCTGGGTTGTGCGGGAAGGGGAATTATCGCTACATTTTCCCTTCTGGAAGACCTGGAACTATTTGAACAGTATAAGCCGGATGTGGTCCTCTATGATGTTCTGGGGGATGTGGTGTGCGGAGGTTTCGCGGCACCCATACGGGAAGGTTATGCCTCCCGGGTGATCATCGTCACTTCGGGGGAGAAGATGGCTCTTTATGCGGCAGGCAATATCAATACGGCGGTGAAGAATTTCGAGGACCGGAGCTATGCCACCGTACTGGGCATTATCCTGAACCGGAGGAACGTGGATGAGGAGGAGGAAAAAGTGAAGCAGTTCGCGGATTCTCTGGGCTTGTCCGTCATCGGAGATATACCAAGGAGTCGGGAGATCAATTATTATGAGGACCGGGGAATGACTGCTGTCCAGGGAGATCCGGACTGTCTGGTCAGCCGGTGTTTTCTTAAACTGGCAAATGAACTTTTAGCACTGCCGGAGGATGACTGATGGAAAGGGAGAAGAAGGCATATTTCATAACCGCCGGCCGGCTGGCCGAGAGAGGATCCGGGGATATTCCTCCCCAGCTGGTCTCGGGTAAACATCTGATCTATTCCTCCCCGGCCACTCTGGCTTTCAACTCCCCGGGAGCTCAGGGATACGGGGTCAAAAGGGCAGGACTGTCCATACCCGGATCGGTCATGCTTCTGGTGTCACCCGGCTGTTGCGGTAGAAATACCACGATCCTTACCGAATACGAAGAGTACAGGAACCGTTTTTTCTTCCTGACTCTGGATCAGACGGATATTGTGACAGGAAGACATCTGAGAAAGATTCCACAGGCTGTGGAGGAAGTCTGTGCGTGCCTGGACCGGAAACCTTCCGTGGTGATGATCTGCATCACCTGCGTGGATGCCTTGCTGGGAACGGATATGGAAAGGGTCTGCCGAAAGGCTCAGGAGGGGACAGAGATCCCCGTTCTGCCCTGCTATATGTATGCACTCACCAGGGAGGGAAGAAAACCGCCCATGGTCCATGTCCGCCAGTCCATTTATTCCCTGCTCGAAACCAGGAGAAAGAAGGGAGATATGGTCAATCTTCTGGGGTTTTTTGATCATCTGACGGATGACTGCGAGATTTACCCCCTGCTTGAAAGCCTGGGGGTCCGGAAGATCAAAGAGATCGGCAGATGCAGGGAGTTTGGGGACTATCTTGAGATGGGGGACGCCAACTTTAACCTGGTCCTTAATCCGGAAGCCCGTTTTGCCGCCTCCGATCTGCAGAAACGGCTGGGCATGCCCTTTATCGAGCTGACCCGGTCCTATCAGACCGATAAAATAAAAAAACAGTATGAACTCTTTGCCTCTGCCCTGGGGATGGACCTTGATGTCCGGGCCTGGCATGAGGAGGCTGAAGAGTGTATCATGAAATTTAAGAGCGATCATCCCGGACTGACCTTCTCCGTGGGAGAGGGCTGCAATGCCAATGCCTTTGAGTTGTCCCTGGCCTTGCTCCGCTATGGATTTTCCGTGGCGGAGATCTTCGCCGACATCGGGCAGGCGGACTTTGTCTATCTGAGAAAGATTGCCGCTCTGAGTCCGGATACCAGGATCTATTCCAACCTTGAGCCCACCATGATCTACTATGATCCGGCCGGGTCCGGCACGGATATTGCCGTGGGAAAGGATGCCGGCTATTATCATCCGGAATCGGCCCGTCTGGAGTGGAACCGGGATATCCAGCCCTTCGGCTACGCCGGGCTCCGACATTTCCTTGATGGCTGCCGGGAAGCCCTTGAGGGAAGACCGTCGGGGGAAAAGAGGGAGGACGCAGGATGAAAGGATTATGGAAATATCTCTCCCCCTTTGCGCCGGACCAGTCCGGAGCCACAGGTGTTCTGTGTGAGATGGGAGGGCTGATCGTCATTATTGACGCGGGGGGATGCGCAGGAAACATCTGCGGGTTTGACGAACCCCGCTGGTTTGAAGAAAGAAGTGCCATTTACAGTGCCGGGCTCAGAGATATGGACGCCATACTGGGCAGGGATGACCGCCTGATCGAGAAGATCGGAGATGCCTGCCGGAAGGTGGAAGGGGAATTTGTGGCCCTGGTGGGCACACCGGTTCCTGCGGTGATCGGGACCGATTACCGGGCCCTGAAACACATGATCGAAGCCAGGACAGGGATTCCCGCCTTGGCCATTGATACGGACGGGGTCCACTATTATGATCTTGGCTGTGAGAAGGCCTGGCTTGCTCTCTTTCAGACTTTCACGGAGATGAGTTACGGGATGGAGCCCGGAACCTACGGGGTTATCGGGGCTACCCCTTTTGACGTTCCCATGGAAGGTATTCATTTTGAGGAACCGGGAATTTATTACTGCTACGGGATGGGGGCCGGGATCGAAGAGATCAGGAAAGCGGGAACTGTCATGAAGAACCTGGTGGTATCTCCCGGCGGCCTGAAGGCTGCCAGGTATCTTGCCAAACGATTCGGCGTTCCCTATGAAGCGGTCTATCCCCTGAAGAGTATTGCATATTTTGAAGAATTTCTTGACATAATCAGAAACATGGTATCCAACGGCAGGGATCCGGAAAGGATCCTGATCCTGCATCAGCAGGTTCTGGCTCACAGTCTGAGGAATGAACTCCGCAGATACAGCAAAGCCGCCATGGTGGCAGCCGGCTGGTTCGGAATGGATAAAGAACTGGCAGAACCCTGGGATGTCTCTCTGACCCAGGAGGATGAATGGATCCGCCTGGTACAGGAAGGAGATTTTGACCTGATCATCGGGGACCGGCTCCTGCTGAATGCCATTCCGGGATACCGTGGTAAATTTATCGGGCTGGATCATTTCCCAATCTCCGGAAAACCTCTCGCTTTTTCTTTTGAAGAGCTTGAGATCGGAGAGTGAGGAGGAGATATTCCGGAGCAGCCCATGAGGCAGATTGCCGTACAACAGGTGAGGAAGAATGGATGGGATGGTTTCCAAAAAGGCAAGAGTATACGGAATAGTGCAGGGTGTGGGATTCCGCCCCACGGTGGCCCGCCATGCGGATGCCTGCGGGATCTCCGGCAGTGTCTGCAATAAGGGACCCTTTGTGGAGATCATGGCCAGCGGGCCGGAATCTGCCCTGAGCCGATTTTTTTACGCTGTGGGGAATGATCCTCCCGAGCGTGCTGTGATTCTCAAGATGGAGATCATGGACCGGGGAGCGGAAGACAGGGAAGACCATAACGGGTTTTTTATCATAGAGAGTGAAAAGATCAAAGGGGATATCTTTGTCTCACCGGACATTGCCATCTGTGAGAAATGTAAAAAAGAACTGTATGATCCGGAAGACCGCAGATATCTGCATCCCTTTATCAACTGTACCTGCTGCGGGCCCAGGCTGACGATTCTGGATTCCATGCCCTATGACCGGGTGAGGACCAGTATGGCGGATTTTCCCATGTGCCCCACCTGTGCCGGGGAGTATCATGATCCGGCATCCAGACGTTATGATGCCCAGCCGGTCTGCTGTAACGACTGCGGACCGGGTGTCTACCTGCTGGATGAGGAGGAGCGTGACTCCTCCGCCATTACCGCGGCACGCCGGGCTATCAGGGCAGGACAGATCCTGGCAGTCAAAGGTATAGGAGGATTCCATCTCTGCTGTGATGCCACCAATGAAGAGGCGGTCTGTCTGCTGAGAAAAAGAAAAAACCGGCCGGCCAAGCCCTTCGCGGTGATGATGCGTGATCAGGATGCCGTGAAAAGGGAATGTCTGATCCGTCCCGGACAGATGGAGATCCTGGACGGACATCAGAAACCCATTCTTCTGCTGGAAAAAAAGGAGGGAGGGTCAGTGGCGCCATCCGTGGCTCCGGATAATCCCAAACTGGGAGTCATGCTGCCCTATGCACCGCTCCATCTTCTGCTTTTTACCTATCCCGACGGGATCGAGATCCCGGATTGTCTGATCATGACCAGCGCCAACAGTTCGGATGCGCCCATCTGCAGGGATGATGAGGACGCCAGAAGGGAATTGTCCCGGCTGTGTGATCATATTCTTTCCCATAACCGGCTTATCCGTCTCCGGGCGGACGATACCGTAATGGATTTTTACGGGGGTCAGCCTTACATGATCCGCCGTTCCAGGGGATATGCCCCGCTTCCGTTCTCCTTATCCCGCTCCTGGACCGGAGAGGTCCTGGCCATAGGCGGAGAATTGAAGAACACTTTTTGTCTGGCCAAAAACCAGCTTTATTATCCTTCCCCCTATGTGGGGGACATGGGGGATGTCCGTACCCTCAAAGCCCTGGCAGAGTCCGTGAAGAGGATGGAGGAACTTCTGGAAACGAAGCCGGAGATCGTAGCCTGTGATCTCCATCCACGTTACAACAGCTCCGCTTACGCCAGGACTCTGGGACTTCCGGTGGTGGAAGTACAGCATCATTATGCCCATATTCTCTCCTGTATGGTAGAAAACGATCTGGAAGATACCGTGATCGGCGTTTCCTATGATGGTACCGGCTACGGCACTGACGGGAGTATCTGGGGAGGAGAAATCCTCACAGCGGATTATGCCGGATTTAAGCGGATGGCATCCATCACCCCCTTTGACCAGGTCGGAGGAGACCTGTCATCCATGGAAGGGTGGAGGATTGCGGTATCCCTGCTGAAAGATTGTTTTGGAAAGAAAAAGGCCGTGGAACTGGCGGAAAAATTGTCTTTATGTTCCCCATCTATGGCTTCCACCATCCTGAAGATGGCGGAGAAGAGGGTAAACACTGTCACTTCCACCAGCGCAGGCAGACTTTTCGATGCGGTCAGTGCTATCCTGGGGATAAGGCTGCGGTCAACTTTTGAGGGGGAAGCTTCCTGTGCCCTTCAGTTTGCTGCCCAAAGTAAAGAGAAGGAAGAGAAAGATACAGACCTTCTGACGGGAGAAGGTGACGGCTTCTGCCGTGAGGCGGTCTGGAATGAGAAAGCGGCCAGATGGATCCTTCCCACAACGGAAATGGTAAAGCATCTTACCATGGCCAGACTGGAGGGGTGTGCCGCGGAACGCTGCGCATGGTGGTTCCACCATAATCTGGCGCTGATCACCCTGGATGCCTGCCGGAAGATCCGGACTGACACAGGAATAGGGAGTGTGGCTTTGAGCGGGGGAGTATTTCAGAATACCCTGCTCCTGGAGGAAACGGTAAAGGGACTTACCCGGGAAGGATTCAGGGTATATACCCATTCCATGCTCCCTCCCAATGACGGGGGGATCTGTGTGGGACAGGCGGCAGCCGCCATGTACAGACTGAACCGGCAGAAGGACAAAACTCCTTTTTGACATTATATTTTGGCATAATAACAGAAACCGTAAATCATAGAGAAAAAAGAGATCGGAGGATAGAAAAATGTGTGTTGGACTGCCGGCAAGGATTTTGACGATGAAGGACGGGGTGGCCCTGGTGGATGCCCACGGAGCAAGAAGAGAGATCTCCGCGGACCTGATCGATGATCTGGAACCCGGGGATTATGTGATGGTGCATGCCGGAATTGCCATCGCTAAGATCAGGGAGGATGATGAGTACGAGGATGAGCCGTAAAGAAGAACAAAAAAAGAAAAATCTTGATTTCATCCGGGGATACCAGGGGCCGCCTGTCCGGATCATGGAGGTTTGCGGAACCCACACCCACGAAATCTTCCGGCTGGGATTAAGGCAGATCCTGCCGGATCAGGTTAAGCTGATCTCGGGGCCAGGCTGTCCTGTCTGTGTGACTCCGGTGGATTATATTGACAAGGCCGTATATCTGGCACTGGAGAAAAAGGCTGCGATATGTACCTTCGGGGATCTGATCCGGGTTCCCGGAACGGAAAAAAGCCTGGCTGACGCCAGGGCGCTGGGCGGGAGGATCCAGATGGTCTATTCACCGCTGGATGCCTGTGATTATGCTGCAGAC
>CACZOS010000183.1 GCA_902782815.1 uncultured Lachnospiraceae bacterium
AGGGTTCCACCGTATCCTTCAATCCTCCGGTTTCGCGGACAATGGGTATGGTTCCGTACCTCATGGCGTTAAGCTGGGTGAGTCCGCAGGGTTCAAAGAGGGAAGGAACCAGAAGAGCATCTGCACCGGCATAAATATGATGTGCCCTGTCCTCATCATACATAATACTGGAGGACACTGTTCCACGATATTCATTCTCATAATAGCGGAAGGAATTCTCATACTGGGGATCGCCGGTTCCCAGTACAACGATCTGGGTATTGCCGTCGATCAGACCGGGAATAAGTTCATTGACCAGGTCAAGTCCCTTCTGGTTGGTCAGCCGGGAGATCAGTCCCAGAACCATCTTATCATCCGCCTGCTCCAGTCCTACTTCTTCCTGAAGTTTGCGCTTATTCTCTTTCTTCTTGTCGATCACATCCTCCGGACCGTAATTTACCACCAGCCTGGGGTCAGTGCTGGGATTCCAGGTATCCACATCGATACCGTTGACGATTCCCCGGAGTTTTCCGGAATGATAGCGAAGGTGGGCATCCAGGTTCTCTCCGAAGAAGGGGGTCTGGATCTCCCCGGCGTATGTGCGGCTTACTGTAGTGATCATATCCGCGTAGGCCAGTCCGCCCTTAAACATATTGGCGTCCTGATATGCCTGTTTCAGATGGTCCTTATTGAAAACATAATCCGGCAATCCTGACCAGTACTGGATAGTCTCGATATTATAGATTCCCTGGAAACGCAGGTTATGGACAGTGATCACGGATCTGGAATTGCCAAGCTTGGTGCCGGCAAACTGTTCCCGGAGATAGATGGGTACAAGTCCGGCCTGCCAGTCATGACAATGGATGATATCCGGGATCCAGTCCATATAAAGGAGGGCAGCCAGGGCGGCCTTGCCGAAGTAGCAGAACTTGGGAATATCGTCCACGATGGTGGTATAGGGATTACCGCTGCTGAAAAACTCTTCATTATCAATGAAGTCATAGACTACTCCATCCCAGACATATTCCATGATCCCCACGTAGAAACGGCGTCCGTCGGCGCACAGATCCATGTCAAATGCTCCCCGGTAAACCATCTTATCCTGATATTCTTTAGGTATACATTTATATCTGGGGATGATCACCTTTACATCACAGTTCTGTCTTGCCAGTTCCCTGGGAAGGGCATACATGACATCCCCCAGACCTCCGGATTTCACAAAGGGATAACACTCGGAACCGATGAATACAACACTTCTTCTGTCCCTGTTCTCCGTATTTTCCGCTGGGGCAGCCTCATCCTTTACTTCCTCCACAACAGGCTCCGCTGCCTTCTCTTCCGGAACAGTATTCAGGATTTCCTCTGCTGCCGTAACTTTTTCTTCCTCAGCTGTCTTCACCGTCTTTTTTTTGGAAGCAGCAGTCTTTTTGGCCGCTGTGGTCTTCTTTGTCCCGGCTGCGGTCTTCTTCGCTCCGGCTGTTGTTTTTTTCCTTGCAGTCTTCCGGGCGGTCTTCTTCTCTTCCGCTTCTCCGGCTGCCGGTACTTCTTTTATAAGATCCACATCGTTTTTATTGTCTTTTTTCATAGATACATCCTCTTAAATCTTTCTCTGAATTGTATTCTGGCTAATCTGATTATAGCATAGTCTTCAAAAGATGGGAATAGGCAATCCCCTGTTGGAATATCCGTCTGACTATGATAAAATATTATCATAATCTATCCGGAGGTAAGAAAGCATGAAAAAAATGTCAATCCAGGATTTCTATGATCTGCCCATGAACGAATTGAAAGCCGCGTCCCTTCTGGGTCAAAGCCAGGTGGTGATCAACGATGATGACAGCCTTTCCCTCATCGTGGAGACGGAGAAAAACCACATGAATCTCCACGGTACTATCCAGGCCGGGATCCAGTATCTGATCTGTGACACGGCACTGGGCATGTATCTTCGTCATATCGGACGGCCCGGAGTTGGCATGGCCGGCAACATAAGCTTTTACCGGCCGGGAAAACCGGGGGATACTTTGACAGCCACCATCACCCCGCGGAAACTGGGGAGAAGAACAGGTAACTGCCTTGCGGTATTGCGGAACCAGGAAGGAAAAACGGTCTCGGAATGCATGTTTTCCGTCATGTTTGACTGAATATGCTCCCTGACCCGTAAAAAATAAAATCATATATCAGGAGGATCAAAGATGGAATTAAAAGAAGTTGTTATCGTAAGTGCCTGCCGTACACCCATCGGCAAATTTCAGGGACAGTTCAAAGGTGTAAGCGCGCGGGAACTGGCCATGACTGCCGGAGCGGAAGCCATCAAACGAGCCGGTATCGAACCCTCTCTCATCGATCAGACGGTGGTGGGAGAAGTTTACACGGGTATGCAGGGAAGCCTTCCGGCGAAACAGATCAGTTACCGTCTGGGAATTCCCGCAACCAGCAACGCATGTGTAGTTAACCAGAACTGCGCTTCAGGCATGAGAGCCCTGGAGATTGCCTGCGATCACATCGCCCTGGGCAAATCCGAAGTCGGCCTGGTCATCGGAGTGGAGAGCATGACAAATGCTCCGTATATGCTTCCCAAAGCCAGGGCAGGCTTCCGTATGGGAGACGGGCAGATCATCGACTCCATGCTTCATGACGCCCTCTTTGACGAACTCAGCGGCGGACATATGGGTGTGACTTCGGAAAATGTGGCCAAGCTTTACGGCATTACCAGAGAAGAGTGTGACGCCCTGGCCGTACGCAGCCACAACCTTGCCTGCAAGGCCATCGACGAAGGTAAATTTGAAGAAGAGATCGTTCCCGTGGTGATCAAAAGCAGAAAGGGTGAGACTGTCATCTCCACCGATGAACATCCTATCCGTGACTGTACCATGGAAAGCGTAAGCGGACTGCGCCCGGCTTTCATCAAGGATGGTGTAACCACCGCTGCCAATGCTTCCGGTATAAATGATGCCGCTGCAGCAGTTGTGGTCATGAGCCTGGACAAGGCAAAAGAACTGGGTATCCAGCCTCTTCTTAAGATGCTGACCATCACCTATGACGGTGTTGAACCCGAAATCATGGGTGTAGGCCCGGCGGTATCCATTCCCAAGGCTCTGAAACTTGCCGGCCTGAAATATGAAGATGTTGATTACTGGGAGATCAACGAAGCCTTCGCTGCCCAGTTCCTGGGATGCGGAAGAAAACTGAAGGAAGATTTCGGAATCGACATCAACATGGACATCACCAATGTCAACGGTTCGGGAATCGCTCTGGGCCACCCCATCGGCTGCACCGCTCTCCGCATCATCGTTTCCATGTATTACGAAATGAAACGGAATGACTACAAGATCGGAGGCGCTGCCCTCTGTGTAGGCGGAGGTCCTTCCATGGCCTCTCTCTGGACAAGAGATATCTGAAAATACTGAAAAGATGTCCTGATACATCAAAAAACAACAGGATGGCAACAACCTTGCTGAAGGGTTGCTGCCATCCTGTTTAATTATCCTTATTTATCTCTCATTTATTTACCAGTTTCTTTCTTTACCAGTTTCCCACAATTCTCCGCATAGAGACAGAGTTCTTGCAGCGGGATCCCCAGACTGCCTATATGATCCGGATCAAGGGTACAGATCACCTGGTCACACTGATCGATAAGGCCTCTTGCTCTTCTGCTTTCCTCCTCTGTAATAGGGAAAAAAGCTTTCACCGACACCACTTCCGCTGCCAGGGACAAAGCGGCGGAATAATCAATATCATTCTCCCAGAGGATCCCCGTTGCAAAGGGAGTCTGTTCTCTCTGCAGTCGTCGGAATGTCTCCGTACCAGATCCGTCGCCCGCTATGACAAAGGTCTTCGGCTCCCCTGTGATCTTATCCAGCTCCAGGTCGCCTGACCTCTCATGATAGGATCCCACACTGATCCCGTACAGTTCCCGGATATATCCGTCCTTGAAGATCTCCTCCGGCGTCCCGAACCGGTCCAGCTTATCTCCTCTCACACAGGCGATCTTATCAGAGATCCTTCCCGCCAGATCCAGCTCATGGAGCGACATGATCACGGAAAGTCCCCTCTTTCTGGACATATTCTGAATGATGGAAAGAAACTCCAGTTTATAACGGATATCCAGGAAGGATGTGGGTTCATCCAGCACGATGATATCCGGTTGCTGACAGATGGCCCGGGCCAGCATGACCCTCTGTTTCTGTCCGTCGCTGGTCTCCATGAAATCCCTGTCTTTAAGGAAGGCAATATCCACCAGTTCCATGGATTCATCCACAATCCGGTTGTCATCCTCCCCCAGGATACCGAATCTTCCGGTATAGGGGTAACGTCCGGTGGCCACAACATCCCGGCAGGTCATCATCTCCGGACGGATCCTCTCTGTCAGAACCACCGACAGCCTCTTGGATAAATCGTGAGGAGGAACTTCCCCGATGGGTGTCTGCTCAAGATAAACCACTCCGGCCACCGGCTTTAACTGGCGGATCATACTTCGGATAATGGTGGTCTTACCCGCCCCGTTGGGTCCGATCAGGGTGAGGATCTCCCCCTTTTTCAGACCGATCTCGATATCTTTGATGAGAGGAACCCCGTTATATCCAACGGTGAAACCCTCTGTATGAAAGTAATATTCTTCCTTTTTATTCGGTTCATTGTTCGTATTCATCATATCTGTGACTCCCCTGTTTTCGTCCGCCGGCAGGCGATCATCTCTTCCTGTGTACCATGATGTAGATTACCACCGGTGCGCCGAACACGGCAGTGACAGTACTGATACTCAACTCTGTAGGAGCAAAGGCAACCCTGGCGATCAGGTCACATAGGAGACAGAAACCGGCTCCCCCCAGAAAACATGAAGGGATCATGATGATGGGCTTTGCCGTCCCGAAGAGATTCTTGATCAGATGGGGTACAGCGATACCTACAAAGGAAATGGGTCCGGCGAAGGCTGTTACACAGGCGGACAGAATGCTGGATAAAAGGACCAGAAGAACCCGGAAAGCCTCAATGTTGACACCCATGTTCCTGGCGTAGGACTCACCCATCTGATAAGCGCTCATGGGCTTGGACATAAAGAAGACCACAACGGTGCTGATGGCCACGACAATAAACATGACCGCCACATTCTCCCAGGTGATGCCGGAAAAGCTGCCCTTGGACCAGTTGTGAAGATTGACGATATTGGAGTCGTCCGCGAAGGTGACGATAAAATCCGTGATGGCTGTACAGATATAGCCGATCATGACACCGCCGACGATCAGCATATGCATCTGGTTGATCACCCTGGACAGGGCCAGGACGAAAAACATGGAGATGATCGACCCCACAAAAGCGGACAGAATCATAAGAAATGAACTGGCTGCTCCTCTTCTGCTCAGACAAATGACCATGGTAATGGCAACCACCAGTTTCGCCCCGGAGGAAATACCCAGGACGAAAGGTCCGGCGATAGGATTATGGAAAAATGTCTGTAACAGATATCCGGACAGAGCCAGTGCCCCGCCCAGGATTATGGTGGCTACGGACCGGGGAAAACGGATCTGCATCACAATATCATGATTGATGGAATCCGCCCCTTTGCCGCTGAGAATATCCATCACCTCAGGGATGGATATATTCACACTGCCGATACAGATATTTACGATTAAAAAGATACCGATGATGGCAATCAGAAGAATATAGGCAAAAACAAATCTCCTGATGCTTTTCTGCTCTGTCTGCATAGTTCTTCCTCTTACAATATATGTTTCCGGATCATTCCAGTTTATAGAGATAGGTCAGCTGATCATTTTCGTCATGCAGCATATGGTAAATGTCAGCGATGATGGTACCCAGCTCCATGGAAGACTGGTAAAGGTTCTTGGTAGTACAATAGACATGTCCTTCTTTGACCGCCTTGAATTTCTCCAGCATCTTGTTCAGGGCCAGCATATCATCAAGACCCTCCAGGTCTCCCTCGATGGTACTGTTGTAGATGAGGTAATCCGCATCTACCGCGGCGGCGTAAAATTCCTCCATGGTCATGCTCATGGTGGAACTGGCGGAGTCATCATCCGCGCCCAGATCACTGAAAATGTATTCGCCTCCCGCCATGTTGATCATCTTGGCAATGTAATCCGTCGATTTTCTCACATTTGCCTGTCCGTCGGTGGTGATATAGAAAAAGGCCACCTTCTTCCCGCTCTTCTCACTGTCTTTGATCTGGTTGAATTCTTCTTCCTGGGCGGCAAAGGCTTCTTCCGCCGCCTCCTTGTATCCGCTGATCAGACCGTACAGTTTTACCCACTCGCACCGGCCCAGTGGATTCTCTTCATAGCTGCTGTTGTCCACCAGGACCGGAATACCGAATTTTTCAAGCTGTTCCTTGACCTCCGGGGTATGATAGATCATGGTATTCTCAATGGCCAGCCCGCATTTCCCGGAGATGATCATCTCATAGTCCGGAGCGGAATATTTCCCGGCATATTTGAGTTTTCCTTCTTCCATGGCCTGTCTGGCTTTCTCGATATACCAGTTCTTGGCCTCCGTCCCCGTAAAGGCCAGGGCATCTATTCCGTCAAAGGAAGCAAACATGTCCATCACTGCGGAAGCGACCAGATAAATGTTCTTCACAGGCTGCCGGATCACCACGATCCCGGAAGCCAGATCCCCGGGAGCTTCCTTACCCTCGGGAACCAGAAGGAAATGGTCCTTATCCGCGATGGAGATCAGGGCATACCCTCCTTCATAGTAGTCCACGGAAAACTGACTGGCATAATCCAGAGGCATGCTTTCCGTATAAGTCAGCTCCTTGCTGACGGAAGACGGATCCATCTTTTCCTGACTTTCAGATTTCCCGGATCCTCCTGTTCCTCCTGTACTCCCACAGCCCGCCAGACAGGCCGCCAGCATGATCAGTACCATAATGAAGGCGATTGTTTTATTCCACACACTCATTCTCATTATTCAACCCTTTCTTTTGAATCTGGAGACCACCGCAAAACCAACCACAAAGGCAGCGATCATGAGGAGGATGAAGGAGGGACTCATGGCGGATCCACCTTTTGACGCAGATTTAACCTGATCGGTCCGGAAAGTAAGGCTGTACTCAATCTCATGAGGGGTGCTCATGGCTGTGGTATCACCGATCACCTTCATGGGCTGATCATATATGTATACAGGAATCAGGAAAGTGGAGGTTTCCTCCCCTTCCTCCGGGAGAATCTTCTCCCCGTTGACGATCATATAATCATAATGGGAGCTGCTCCAGACGATGGTGGCAGTACCCTGTTTATTCTCCACCTCAAGGGTGCATGGCGACTGGATGGATGCCTTGCCGCTTCCCCCTTCCATCTCCACCTCAATGGTGTATTGTCCGTCTTCAAGATCGATGGTTGCCATTTCGGTATATGTTTCTTCCATAAGAATATAAACTCCTTCCCGTAAACAGATTTTTTCTTCAATAATCTCTACTTGATGATATCTCAGTATAATACAGGCCGTATGGAATATTCAAACCATTTAGTAGTATTATTCCTCACTATTGTGTCATCTGTGCAGCATATATAATATAGCAAAACTGCGTCTGTTCATACCGTTCTCCCCGGTCGCTGAATATATACCTGTCCGCGGGAACATCCGCCTGATAAAAAGTGCATTATTTTACAAGTATTCGTCGACGATATTTCATAAGGCTTTCAAGAATTGGATTTACAATAGAGTCGTGTCGAAAACTTTATTTTTCATGTTATGAGGAGGTTTACAAACAATTATGAGAAAGAGATTTTTGGCTTTGAGCTTTGCAGCTGTCCTGGCATGCTCCATGCTGGCAGGCTGCGGTAACAAAACAACTGCTACAGAAGAAACCACAGCACCCGAGGCCACTACTGCTGCCGCTGAGGCAGAGGCAGTTGACGACCAGGCTGCTGCAGATGAGGTTGCCAAGCTGATCGACGCCATCTATGTTCAGGAAAGAACAGATGAGACAGATGCTCAGTGTGAAGCTGCCAAGGCTGCATGGGATAACCTGACCGACGCTCAGAAAGAACTGGTTGAGGGTGAGAACGCAGATCCCGGTTACTTCGGTGATGATACCGGCGACGCTTCCAAGGATGATCCGCTCAACGGCGATGAGATCGGCGAAAACGAACTGCTGGTA
>CACZOS010000184.1 GCA_902782815.1 uncultured Lachnospiraceae bacterium
AGGACAGTCTGGCAAGAAGAGGGTTTGTACGTGTGCACAGAGCTTATCTTGTTTCCGAAAGATTTATCGCGAATATCAAACGGAATGAGATCACTTTGACTACCGGAACGAAAATACCTGTCGGAGGAAAATATATCAATAATATTCAATTACATTGAGATTTTTGATGCTGTCTGTAAAACTAAGGAAGAAACTGATGCATACTTTAATAGGATTTATTTTAAACAATAAGAAATTCCGTAATAATAAAATATGCAGTATGATTGCCTTCAGGCTCCGGAAATGGAGTCTGACAGGGTTGGTTTTTGCACTTTGTTTTACGTTGACGGCATTACCTTTATCTGCAGCATCTACAGGGGCTGAGAAACATAAAGATACAAACGATTACTGTATGAGGGTTCATGATGTCACGGTGGGGCTTAAAGAACTGGAAGGAAAGAGTGAGTCCGAGAAAAAGGCAATAGTAGTATCTGCTTCAAAATATAACATATGTATCTGGAGACGCTACCTTATTATCAAAGGAGAAAAGGTAAACAATTATGAAACGGATTTCAGTCAGGTCAACTGGGAGAAGGAAGGAAATTATACCGTAACAGTTACTCTGCCTAAGAGGACAAGTAGTAGTCCGTCCAGTTCCATTTCCTATACTCTGACAATTCAAGACGATCGGGACCCGGTAGATCCGGTAAATCCCGATAATCCGGATAATCCCGATAATCCTGACAATCCGGACAACCCCGACAATCCGGATAATCCTGATAACCCGGACAATCCGGACAACCCCGACAATCCTTCAGGTTCCGATAACCCTTCGGATCCTGAAAACCCGGCGGGTCCTGAAGATAAAGATCCGGTCAATCCGACAGAAC
The DNA here is from genome assembly GCA_902782815.1 of uncultured Lachnospiraceae bacterium. Classification (GTDB taxonomy): domain Bacteria; phylum Bacillota; class Clostridia; order Lachnospirales; family Lachnospiraceae; genus Anaerobutyricum. The sequence continues at coordinate 870 of CACZOS010000184.1, forward strand.
CTGTTGTAGATCCTGTAAACCCCGTAAACCCTGTCGATCCCGCAGATCCGGCTGGACCAAAAGATTCCGATGATACCAAAGATTCTGATGAACGTGGAGGGTCTAAAGTTCCGGTGACTCCGGGTAATCAGGGCGGATCCAACAATTCCGGAAGCCCTGGCAATCCGGTTTCCCCCGGAAATTCGGGAAGTTCCGGCAACCCTGTTGTATCAGGAGGAACAAATAACTCCGGCTCCGCAAATAATACAAAAAGTGTTACTAAAAATACTACTAAAAACAGTAAAAGTACTACAAAAAATAAAGGCACTGCCAAGAACACCAAAGGCACCACTAATAATAACAAAAGCACTGCCTCAGAAGGCGTGACGTATTCGACATATTCAGACAATACGCAGAATAATCCTGAAGTGTATTCGGGTGGAACATCCGGATCATCTGACAGTGCTTCTGCCGAAAAACATTCAACTTATTTCAATAATGAAACAGATCAGAGCATCTCTGAATCATCTCAGGAAACTGCATCTTCGGATGCCGGTACAGCCGGAGCATCATCAGGCAGTTCAGGATCAGATTCAGCAGTTCTCAATGATATGATCACTCCTGATCCGTATGCATCACCCGGAACAGGCAGCCCGATATGGCTGTGGGGCGCCAGCTTTATGGAACTTATAGTCCTGGGTGTTATCTCATTCTTCGTCGTTTCGGATATGAGAGTAATCAGATGGTTTGAGAAAAAGAAAAAGAGCAGATTTTAAAATGAAGTTATCTATTATTGTCGTTATTGTACTTGCGTTATTAATAGTTGTTGCATTATTCTTCCTATATAAAACACGGACGAGACTGAAAGAGATGGATGGTTTTCGTACGATCAAAGAAGACGGGGAAGATTATGATGAAGATGTAATCGATTCTTTCGGCGATTAGCTTTTCAGAGATCCCGGCATAATGCCGGGATCTCTTTTTTATACTGAAAACAAAAATAAAACCCCACCTCTCAGATATTGAGGGGTGGGGATCTGAAGTGCCGCAGGCTGTTCTTTTTAATGATTATAACGGTTCACCGCACTGATCAGCGCCAGGACGGAGGCATTGATGATATCGTCGTTGATCCCAACACCCCAGTATAATTCATCGTCATCTCCGGTGATGGCCACATAGGCGCAGGCCTGGGAGTTGGAACCCTTCTGAAGGGCATGCTCCTCGTAGGTGGAGATATTGTAGCTGATTCCCATGAATTCTTTCAGGGCATTGCTGACAGCATCCAGACGGCCGTTTCCTTTTCCGCGGAGGATCTTGTGCTCACCGTTGATATTCAGGATAAGCTCGGTGGATATACCTCCCCGCTCCTGTTTGAAGTGAACTTCCAGGAATTCGATGGGATCAGAGATATTGATATAGTTTTCCTTAAGAACCCCGTATACTTCTTCCGGGGACAGTTCCTTGTGCAGGTGGTCGGAAACATCTTTTACCAGATACCCCACATCCTCACGCATCTGGGGTGGGATGCGGATACCGTAGGACTGCTCCAGAAGATAGCCGATGCCTCCTTTGCCGGACTGGCTGTTGATCCGGATGACATCCGCTTCGTATTCGCGGCCCAGGTCCTTGGGATCGATGGGGAGGTAGGGGACAGTCCACTGGGGATCACTGTGGGTCGCCCTCCAGACCATACCCTTGGCGATGGCATCCTGATGGGAGCCGGAGAAGGCTGCAAAGACAAGTTTGCCGGCGTAGGGCGATCTCTCGTATACCTTCATTCTGGTCACCCGCTCGTAAACCTCCACCAGGGACTGGATGTCGGAGAAGTCCAGTTTGGGGTCAACGCCATGGGTGTACATATTTAGGGCAAGGGTTACGATATCCACATTTCCGGTTCGCTCACCGTTGCCGAACAAGGTTCCTTCGACACGGTCAGCTCCCGCAAGAAGGGCAAGCTCTGTGTCGGCTACACCCGTACCTCTGTCGTTATGAGGATGGAGGGAGAGGACAACCCCGTCACGATATTTCATTTTTTCATTCATGTATTCAATCTGGCTGGCGTAGATATGGGGCATGGACAATTCCACGGTCACCGGAAGATTGATGATGGTGGTCCACTCCGGTGTGGGTTTCCAGACATCCAGTACCGCGTTGCAGATCTCCAGGGCAAATGCCGGCTCCGTTCCGGTGAAACTCTCGGGAGAGTATTCGAAACGATAGTTGCCGCCGTCTTCCTCAGTCAGTCTCTTTAAGAGTTCTGCTCCTTCCACGGCGATCTTGACGATCTCGTCTTTATCCTTCTTGAACACCTGCTCTCTCTGGGCCACGGAAGTGGAGTTGTAGAGGTGGACAATGGCCTGTTTACATCCTTTGATGGCTTCAAAGGTCTTTTTGATGATATGTTCCCTGGCCTGGGTCAGTACCTGGATGGTCACATCATCCGGGATGAGATTCTTCTCGATCAGGGTACGGCAGAATTCGTATTCCGTCTCAGAGGCAGCCGGGAAACCGATCTCAATCTCTTTGAATCCGACTTTTACCAGCATTTTGAAGAATTCCAGTTTTTCTTCCAGACTCATGGGGACGATCAGGGCCTGGTTTCCGTCACGCAGGTCAACGGAACACCAGATGGGTGCCTTTTCGATATGGTCCTTCTGGACCCATTTACAATAATTGTCTGAAACCGAAAAGTATAATGGTTTGTACTTTGCTGCGTTTTTCATGGGTTATGATATCTCCTCTCCATAGATCTTATGACATTTTTATGATGTATAAGTCCCGATTGCTCCCGCTGTGATGAAAAGACTTATACAATAAAAATTCCGCCTCTTTGACAAAGAGACGGAGATTGATCACGCGTTACCACTCTTATTCATACGAAAATGTATGCACTCATCACGGATACGGACAGAATGTCTTATATCCTCCTGCTGTAACGGTCAGGATCCGGCAATGCCTACTGCAAAAAAGCGGTTCAGCACGCTGCTCAAGGGCGAGTTCAAACATGATCGAAGACTGCCTCGCACCGGCCGGCAGCTCTCTGTACTTCTCTTCAGGTTCTACTATTCCCTGTCATTGCATTTGTCATTTGATAAATACACTAACATGGTAAAAAATAATTGTCAACTAAAATATTGTTTGTGCTATTATTTAAAACAAGAGAAAATGGAGAACATCCCGGCATGGGACAGGACAGGAGACATGTGATGCTGGTATATTTTGTAAGACACGGACAGACAACATGGAATAAACGGAAAAAACTGCAGGGACAACATGATACAAAGCTTACGCCGAGAGGGCTGGAGCAGGCCAGGCTGGCCGGGGAAGGGATGAGTGACATCCCCTTTGACTACATCATCTCCAGTCCTCTATCCAGAGCCCGGATGACGGCGGAGATCATCCGGGGTGACCGGCCGCTGGAGATCGAGTTTGACGACCGGCTCAAGGAGATCGATTTCGGCAGGGATAACGGGAGATGTTTCGGGAAGATGCTCAAGGATTCCAGGTATGTCCGGTATTACCGCTTCTTTCATGAACCGGATAAATACAAACCAATCAAAGGAGCCGAAAGCTACCGGGAGGTCATTGCCCGGGCTGACGAGTTCTTCCGGGAAAAGATCATTCCCCTTGAAAATGAGAAGAATGTGGTACTGGTGGTGGGCCATACTACCTGGATGCATGCTTTCATCGTGCATATTACCGGAAGACCCATGAGCCGGCTTTGGGACAGCAGTTTCGGGAAGAACTGTGAGGCGGTTATTTTTGAAGTGAAGAACGGTGAGATGAGTATGGTCTTTGAAAACAGGATGTTCTATGATGAGGATGATCTGACTATTCCCTGAAGCAGGTAATTTTTATTTTCTTATGGCAATCTGATGAGGAATGTGATATATTTAACATGTGTTTTTGCGCAATAATTTATTTTTAATATTTTTAAGGAGGAAGAACCATGGCAAAAAAATGGGTATACCTGTTCACGGAAGGTGAAGCTTCCATGAGAAACCTTCTCGGCGGAAAGGGAGCTAACCTGGCTGAGATGACAAATATCGGACTTCCTGTTCCTCAGGGATTCACGATCACAACAGAAGCCTGTACACAGTATTATGAAGACGGCCGTGAGATCAATGATGAGATTCAGGGTCAGATTAATGAATACATTGTCAAGATGGAAGAGATCACCGGAAAGAAATTCGGTGATAAAGAGAATCCTCTTCTTGTTTCCGTACGTTCCGGTGCCCGTGCATCCATGCCCGGAATGATGGATACCATCCTCAACCTGGGCCTGAATGAAGAAGTGGTCAACACCATCGCCGCTCAGTCCGGCAATCCCCGCTGGGCATGGGACTGCTACCGCCGCTTCATCCAGATGTATTCCGACGTGGTTATGGAAGTCGGCAA
>CACZOS010000185.1 GCA_902782815.1 uncultured Lachnospiraceae bacterium
CAGGGAGTGGTCAAATTCGCCGCTGAGCATGCAGTTCTTCACAAGGGAATCAAAATGGAGATTCAGTTCTTCGTTTAATTCCATCATTGCTTCTTTATTATTCACGATATGACAACCTTTCTCATTTAATATAATAATACCCGAAAACAGGGTTATTGTAGGAAATATGATAACCCAAAAAGGGATAGAATGCAAGATTTAATTATGTATTATTCGTAAATGGAGATGAACTTCTCATCGAATAAAATACAATTCTGAATTCATATTCCCGAAAAAACCTGAAGTTTCTCAAACTACAGATCAGTGAAGCAATCTTGTGATTAATTTGTTGTGCATTTTTAAAAAAAAATCCTTCATAAATATGAGCAGACCCGGGCAGGAGTTCCGGATTTCGGTCCGAAAAAAAAGATTTGAGGCAGTAGGGTATAGTAGAGAAAAACATGGTGATTTAATGGAATAAATATATATAAAATAAGGTAAAAATATGATATAGTAATCTTGTGGTTTTTTTGAAAAAACCGGTATTGATCCTGATGAATGTTGAAAGTCCCATTCCTGCCCCGCAGGGGAGGAAAGATTAGGAGAAACATCATGAAAATATGTCCGAAATGTAAGTGTGAAAACCCGGATACGGCAAATTTCTGCCGTAACTGCCGTGAGAATCTTCAGTTCCTGACCCCGGACCTGGACATGAATGTTCCTGCCAACGGTCAGAATGATCGTTTTGGCGGCTGGGGAGGAGATTTTGACCGAACCGGCACCGTCGGTGTGCCGGATGATTTCAGCAGGACCACAGCTGCTGACAGCTGGGGTGATGATCCGGGACAGACCAGGTCAAATGACGATTGGAATATCGATCCGGATCGGACCGGATCTTTTGACAGCTGGGGAGAGACAGCGGCCGAACCCGCTCCTTTAAGAGAAAACCCGGCAGCCGGCAGGGAACAAATCGACAGAGGTAAAGGAAGTTCCGGAGATGACTTTCAGAAGATGGCCCAGGGACTTTTTGCCGACGATTTTTCTGATTCCCAGGCCAGCGGCGAGGCCAAAAGAAGACAAAAACGCGCCGATGCCCAGCAGAAAGAGAGGGAGAAAAGACGCAGGCAGGAGGACGACCGTAAAAAGCAGGAGAGAAAGAAAAAGAAGGAGAAAGCTCCATCTGATCCCTGGGGAAGCGAAGCAGAAACCGGATCAGATGACAGTGGTAACGACAACGGAGAATGGATCGATAACAGAGGAGATGACAAGCCGGTTAAGAAGGATTCTTCCGGAAATGTGATAAAGATCATCGCCGGACTGGCGGTGGTTGCCATCCTCGCTGTGGCCATAGTACTTGTTTTTAAAAAGATCAACCGGCCCCCGACACCTGCTTCCCCTGTTGCGGAGAGCGGAGACAGCGGCTCCCAGGATTCGGGAGGTGAAAACGGTCAGGAGGAAGGAGCCGGCAGTTCTGTCAGTCAGCCGGCTTCCACTGACGGAAACAGCGGCAGTGACGGGGAAAGTCAGCCTTCAGAGGAGGATGCTATCGGTTTCAGCGAAGAGGATTTCAACAGCGGAATGTATTCCACTGTGGTCACTTTGAAGAGTCAGTATCTTGATGAAGTCCCCCTTTACAATAATCCCGGGGAATTTTCCGTTGATACTATTCCGGAGGCGGCTGCATGTGCCTTGGTGACCCAGAAATCCGTGGACGGAATCACATGGGATTTCGTGGATTACTGCGGCAAGACCGGATGGGTCATGGATCAGTATATCCGTCATGTGGGGGATGACGTGCAGTATTTTTACCCGGGAAATGATTTCGGGAATACGGTGTACGTATATCATCTGAAGACGATCAAGCTTCATTCCAAACCTAATTCCGATCCTGCCACGGTATGCGCGGAAGGCATTCCCTACGGTACAGATTTTGAGATCGACAGTCTGGACCGGGGATGGGGACACACCTATTACAACGGACAGGAGTGCTGGATCGATATGAAAGTAGTGAGATCTTATGCCTCTCTGACCTGGCAGATCGAACAAGGCAATGGAGAAAGTCCGGGAATAAAGCTTCGCCAGGGGCCCAGTGAGGGAACCAGGGAACTGATCAAGATCCCTCTGCGGACCGTGGTCAACGAGATTGAACATAAAAACGGCTGGGTCAGAGTGAATTACGGCGGGTATAACGGATGGGTCAAGCTTCATTACGCATCACCCTGTGGTTCCGGCGGTCTGCCTTTCTCGGAAGGATGATACCGGTCGATGACTTAAAAAAATTATCTGAGTATTATTACTGGAGGTATGTATGAAGATAACTGCTGCCGGGATCAGCAATACAGGGCTGATCCGGGAAAAGAATGAAGACAATCTGTTTTTTTTCGACTGTTTCCTTGAGGAGGAACATGAGGGTACGGAATCTGTTCTTGAATACTCCGGGACCACCGGGGAGAGTCCTCTGCTTTTTGGGGTGTTTGACGGTATGGGAGGATATGAGAAAGGTGAACGAGCCTCCTTTCTGACCGCCCGATTGGCAGGAAGATATGCGAAGATCTGCCGGAATCAGCCCCCGGGGACGGATATGGAAGTCATCGGAGACTGTCTTCGTGACCTATGTTATGAAGCCAACCGGCTGGTCTGCACGGAGATGGAGGAGAACCGCGAAAAGATGGGTACCACAGCCTCCATGCTCTGTTTTTCCGGCAGGAAGGCAGTCCTGTGCAACATTGGAGACAGTCCTGTCTTTCTTTTAAGAGAAGGAGTTCTTGAGGAGATCTCAGAGGAGCATACCCAGAGAGCCATGTATGAAAAGCTTCTGGGTAAAGAGCATGTGGGCAGCCGTAAGTTTCCCCTGACTCAGTGTATAGGGATACCCGAGAGGGAGATGCGGATCCGTCCCTATGTCTCCATTGATGAGGTCAGAGCGGGGGACCGGTTCCTGATCTGCTCCGATGGCCTGACAGATATGGTGGCTCCTGAGACGATCAAAGAGTATCTCCGTGGAGATCTCCCGCAGAAGAGATTGCTGGAGGAACTGGTGGAGGAAGCTCTGGACCAGGGCGGACGGGATAATATCACCATTCTCCTGATCGACCTTTTTGTCTGATAAAAAATATATTTGTTTCGTATGATATGCTTTTTGCGGAACAAGATGACATAATACTCTGGAGAGAAGGAGAGAAAGATGGACAGAGAAAAAGTATTGAGAAGAAGCAGGATCCTGGTATCCCTGATCCTGGTTTTCCTCATCATTTTCATGTATCTGCTCTTCCGGAGAGGGTCCGCTCTTCCCGGTCTCAGTGTCCAGTCGGATGAAGTAAGAGAGGACGCCCTGGACAAAATCAAAAGACAGGAGACCATTGAGGGAAAGATCACGGACTGCCGGGGACAGATCCTGAGCGAGGCATCCGAACCCGGAGCAGGAGCGGTACTGGTCTTCCCGGAGATCTATTCCTACCTGCTGGGTTACAACAGCAGGATATACGGAACCTACGGCCTTCGCGGCAGATACGGTAATTATCTGTATATGCAGGGGAAAGATAAAACAGGCGCAACCATAAAACTTACCCTGGATCATGACCTGCAGGCGCTGGCCTACGATCAGGTGAGAGATACCGACGCCTCCATGGTGGTGCTGGAAGTTTCAACGGGCAGGATCCTTGCTTTGGCCTCCTCCCGTGAAGACACAGTATTTAATGCCAACGAACTCACCGCGGAAAATATGGAGGAGTGGAACAAGATTGACGGGCTCTTTTACCCCAACGGATATAAGGATCCCGCTGAACCGGGAAGTGCTTTCAAGGTGGTGACTGCCTCCGCTGTTCTGGAACAGGGAGCAGATAAGACTACAGTTGTGGATAAGGGGTCCCAGAAGATAGGCGGCCGTCTGATCTCCAATAATCAGAAAGTTCCCAGGGGAGAGATCGGATTACAGGAAGCTCTGGGCTATTCCTCCAATATCTATTTTGCCCAGAAAGCGGTGGATATGGGGGGCGAAGTTCTGAAGCATAAGATGGAAGATTTCCTGATCGGTCAGGATATTTCCCTGGATTTTACCACCATCCGCTCCAATCTTGATCTGGAGGATTTCCAGGAGAACCTGGTGGCAGAGACTGGATTCGGCCAGGGCAACACCCTGATCACACCTCTGCATATGGCAATGATCGCCCAGAGCATAGCCAACGGGGGAGAGATGTTAAAGCCTTACATGGTGGATCAGATCAGTCTGGATGATAAGATACTCTATCAGGGTTCAGGAGAACAGCTGGACGTTCCCCTGGATGGGGAGACCGCGGAAAACC
>CACZOS010000186.1 GCA_902782815.1 uncultured Lachnospiraceae bacterium
GAACTATACTGTGAAAAGAAGAAGAGCACCGGCCTTCTGGGAAATATCTACGTGGCAAGAGTCACAAGGATCGCCGAGGGAATCCAGTGTGCTTTTCTTGATCTGACAGGCAGTGACAAGGGATACTGTAATCTGTCCCAGGCAAAAAAGCCCGTAAAACTATCTCCGGGCCACGAGGACAAACTTTATTCCGGAGACCTGATTCTGGTCCAGGTCAGGAAGGAGGGTGTCGGAACCAAGCTGCCCGTGGTGGATACCCGGATCAACTTTACCGGAAAATATTTCGTTTTTTCCATGGAAAAACCGGGAATAAGCATCTCGAAAAAGATTAAGGAAAAAGAGGAAAGAGAAAGGCTTATGCATTTGGCCGGGGCCTGGATCCGGGAACAGGAAAGTCTTCCATACCATATCGTTATCCGGACCAATGCCCGGCATACCGGTAAAGAGGACCTTCGCCGGGAGCTTGACGAACTGAAAGAAAGGTGCGACCACCTCATGCATAAAGCCCGGACTGCACCGGAAAAAACCCTTCTCTGGGAGGAAGCTCCATTTTATCTTCGTCTTGCCAAAGACCTTCCGTTTGGCCGGCTGGACCAGATCCTCACCGATGATCCCCGGATTCGGGATAAATTAATAGACTATTATCAAGGGGAGGGAGACAGACCGCTCAGGGAGAAGATCTGTTTTTATGAAGACGATTATCCCCTGTACCTTCTCTATCGCTTCGACCACTGGTATGATACGGCCTTGTCAAGAAGGATCTCTTTGAAATCAGGCGGAAGTATCGTTATAGATACCACTGAGGCTATGGTGGTGGTCGATGTTAATTCCGGTTCCGTCCTGAAGAAGAAAAAAGAGGCGGAGACCATCTTTGAATCCATGAACAAGGAGGCCGCCTCGGAAATCATTTATCAGTTAAGACTGAGGAATCTCTCCGGAATCATTCTTATCGATTTCATAAATATGAAGGATGCCGGCAGCAGGGAAAGGGTCCTGTCCGCGTTGAAAAAAGAAGCCGAAGGAGACAGGATACCTGTTCGTGTAATCGATTTCACCGCCTTAAATCTGGTGGAGATGACGAGAAATAAGGTCAGGAAGCCTTTAAAAGACCAGTGGGAGGAGTGTCACCGGAAAGAATCTTAAGTTTTTGTTTCAGGAAGCTGTTAACTTTTTTTCCCGGATTGCTATCAACAGGGATTTATAGTATAATTATGCCATAAAGACGGCTCGGATAATCATGACTTCGGGCGTGATTTTCCAGGCTGTCCGGGAAAGGATATTCCGGAGAGTTTTTAAGTATATCTGTATGGAAAGGAGATTACTATGGGACTTATTCAAGCAGCTGTAGGAGCTTTGCATGGTACTTTGGCAGATCAGTGGAAAGAGTATTTCTACTGTGAGGCTATGGATTCCGACGTGCTCGTGAAAAGGGGCGTCAAGAAGAATGGCAGCCGTTTCTTCGAGGATAACGTAATCTCGGACGGGTCCAGGATCGCCGTGGCAGACGGCCAGTGCATGATCATCGTGGAGAACGGCCAGGTTATGGATGTCTGTGCGGAACCCGGAGCATATGTATACGACACCAAGACTTCCCCGACTGTTTTCGGCGGAAAATTCCTGGAAGGGCTTTCCGCTGTGGCAAAAGAGACCTGGAGACGTTTCCAGTTTGGCGGCGGCCCGGGCAAGGACCAGAGAATCTATTATTTCAACACCAAGGAGATCGTCGGGAACAAATACGGTACAGCCACACCCATTCCCTTCCGTCTCATTGACAAGAACATCGGTATGGACATGGATATCTCCATCCGCTGCAACGGTGAGTTCTCTTACCGCATAGTGAACCCCATGCTGTTCTATACCAATGTATGCGGCAACATTTCCAAGGATTATGAGCGCAGCCAGATTGATTCCCAGCTTAAATCCGAACTTCTGACTGCCCTTCAGCCGGCCTTCGGCAAACTTGCCGAGGAAGGTATCCGCTACAGCATGATCACCAATCATACCACAGAGATCGCGGACAATCTGAATGATGTTCTTTCCAAGAAATGGACAGAACTTCGAGGTCTCGAAGTGGTATCCTTCGGAGTAAACAGCGTAAGCATCCCGAAGGAAGACGAGGATATGATCAAGACTGCCCAGAAGAAGGCTATGATGAAGGATTCCGCCTACGCCACCGCGTCTCTCAAAGATGCTGCCGCTCAGGCTATGGTGGATGCGGCCAACAACTCCGGCGGAGCCATGGCAGGATTTATGGGTATGAATATGGCCGGTAACATGGCCGGCAATCTTTTCGGTCAGGATGCAGCTTCCCAGGCAGTACAGCCTGCCCAGCCACAGGCTCCTGCAGCTGAGGGATGGAAATGCTCCTGCGGTGCCGTGAATACCGGAAAGTTCTGCTCAGAGTGCGGATCACCGAAGCCGGTTGATGAAACCTGGACCTGTTCCTGCGGTACAGTGAACAAGGGAAAATTCTGCTCAGAGTGCGGAGCCAGGAAACCGGATGGCCCGGCTGTCTGTTCCAACTGCGGCTGGAAAGCGGAAGACGGCAGCTCACCCAAATTCTGTCCGGAATGCGGTAATCCCATGAAATAAACTTTAAAACTGTTGTTTTTTATCCATAGCAAGAATACTCAGGTATTCTTGCTATGCTTTTGTCTGACAGGCACTCATGCAGGGAAATGCCCGCATGGATCAGAAAGGAGCAGACATGGGTCAGATCAAAGAATACAAATGCCCCAACTGCGGCGGAGCCATAGTCTTTGACAGCCGGTCCCAGAAGGCAAAGTGTCCTTATTGCGACACAGAATTTGATATCAGTGTATTTGAAGAATTAGCCCAGCTGGAGGAAGGAAGCAGTATTGCCGCGGACGAACCTGTCTGGGATACGGATGCGGGATCCGAGTGGGGAGAAGCGGAAGAGGGGAAGATGAAGGTCTACTCCTGTAATGCCTGCGGCGGGGAGATCATCACCGACAGTAATACAGCGGCTCTCCGGTGTCCCTATTGTGAGAATCCTGTTGTCTTTACCGGCAATCTTTCCGGGACATTAAAGCCGGACTATATCATTCCGTTCAAACTGGACAGGAAACAGGCAAAAGAACGCTACCTGAACCATATTAAAGACAAAGCCCTTCTGCCCAAAGTATTCAAAGACCAGAATCACATTGATGAGATGAAAGGGGTTTACGTTCCCTTCTGGCTCTTTGACGGAGAAGCGGAAGGGGAAGCCAGATACCGGGGTACCAAGGTCCGGGTATGGTCAGATTCCGAATATACTTATACCGAGACCAGTTTCTATGATCTGTTCCGGGGAGGAGAGATGTCCTTTGAGAAGATTCCGGTGGACGGATCCACCCAGATGCCGGATGACCTGATGGAGTCCATAGAACCCTTCGATTATTCCCAGGCTGTGGATTTTCAGACAGCCTATCTGGCCGGTTACCTGGCGGACAAATACGACGTGACTGCGGAAGACAGCAAGGACCGGGCGGAAAAACGTATCCGCAACAGTGTGATGGCCTACCTGAGAAACAATGTATCCGGCTATAACTCTGTGGAGGAGACCCAGTCCAATTACCGCCTTCATCATTCCACCGCCTCCTATGCCCTTCTCCCGGTATGGATCCTCAATACCAGCTGGGAGGGCGAGAAATATGTCTTTGCCATGAACGGCCAGACCGGTAAATTTGTGGGAAATCTTCCCATGGATAAGGGGTTGTACTGGAAAAATCTCATTATTACGGCACTGGCCGGTACCGGGATCATGTCCCTGATCGATATTTTGATCACATTTTTTATGGGTAGTTAGGAGGGCAGGAAATGAGAGTACGATCATTAAAACGAATAATTTCATTTTTCATCTGCGTCATGATCCTCCTTGCCGTCTGTATTCTGCCCGTTATGGCCTCCACATCCGCCAGAC
>CACZOS010000187.1 GCA_902782815.1 uncultured Lachnospiraceae bacterium
GCCACGGCGGGAAGGGGAAAAGATACCCTCTTTCTCTGTGAGATCACACCACCTGAGGGTCTGGTCTATGCCATGGATATCCAGAAGCCGGCACTGGAACAGGCCAGAGAAAGAATAGAGAAGGCCGGTTACGGCAGCAAGGTTCGCTTTATCGCTGATGGTCATGAGCATATGGACCGGTACGTATCCGAAAACATCGATCTTATTATGTTCAATCTCGGTTATCTGCCGGGAGGAGACCACGGGATCAGTACCGCATTTCCCACAACCGGGGAGGCGGTCCTCAAAGGTCTTTCCCTGCTCAGGCCCGGAGGCCTGATGACATTGGTGATCTATAGCGGAGGCGATTCAGGATATGATGAGAAAGACGCTCTGATCCCCTTCTTAAAGGAAGTGGATTCCCATCAGTTCACGGTAATCCTGGAATCTTTCCACAACCGTCCCGGGTCAGTACCATTGCCGGTTTATATCCTTAAACACCGGGACAGAGAAGACAAGCATAAGGAAAACAGAGGAGAAGGACAATGAGTATTTTGAAAACGACAGCCAAAGTCCTGCGCCAGGAAGAAATTGCTCAGGATATTTTCGATATGACGATCTCCTTTCCGGAGGGGGCGAAGATCGCCAGGGCCGGACAGTTTGTCGGCATATACTGTAAGGATGGAGGAAGGCTGCTGCCTCGTCCGATTTCTATCTGCGGGATCGATCCCTCGGAGGGGACCATCCGCATCGTTTATCGCATTGCGGGAGAAGGGACGAGAGAGTTCTCCGGCTGGAAAGCAGGGGAATCCTTCCGGATACTGGGACCTTTAGGAAACGGCTATTCCCCCGGGACAGGCAGAGCTGTCATCGTGGGGGGAGGAATAGGCATACCTCCCATGCTGGAGCTTGCCAGACAGATTGAGGGGGAAAAGACGGTGGTCCTGGGTTACCGGACCGGTGCCGAGACATTCCTGAAGGAGGAATTTGAAGAGCTGGCTGAGGTAAAGATTGCCACCGATGACGGGAGTGAAGGAGTCAAAGGCACGGTGATCGATGCTCTTCGCCAGGGAAAGGTTGAAGGGGATGTTCTCTATGCCTGCGGCCCCATGCCCATGTTGAAGGCCCTGGCAGAATATGCCCGGGAACATGGCATGGAAGCCCAGATCTCCCTGGAGGAGAGGATGGCCTGCGGAATCGGGGCCTGCCTGGGCTGTATCGTGAAGACGGATAAAAGGGATCAGCACACAAATGTTCACAATAAACGGATCTGTAAAGATGGACCGGTATTTGATGCGAAGGAGGTATTCTTTTCATGAATCTGTGCGTGACAATTGCAGGAAAAACCTTCAAAAATCCTGTCACAACTGCCTCCGGGACCTTTGGATCCGGAGCGGAGTTTGAGGAATTCATCGATCTGTCTGCCCTCGGGGCAGTCACCACAAAAGGGGTATCCAATGTTCCCTGGGAGGGAAATGGGACTCCCCGGGTTGCGGAGACCTACGGGGGGATGCTCAATGCCGTCGGCCTTCAGAATCCCGGTATCGAACTGTTCTGCCGGAGGGATATTCCCCATCTGGTGGAGAAGAAGGCCTCCATTATTGTCAATGTCTGCGGGAAAAGTGTGGAGGACTATGTGGAGGTTGTGGAAAGACTGGCTGAAGAACCGGTGGATCTTCTGGAGATCAACGTTTCCTGCCCCAATGTCAAGGAAGGGGGCATCGCCTTCGGACAGGATCCCCGGGCTTTGTATGAGATAACCAGAAAAGTCAAGGAGAGGGCCGCTCAGCCGATCGTTATGAAACTGAGCCCCAATGTGACGGATATCGCAGAGATGGCCAGAGCTGCGGAAGCCGGCGGCAGTGACGCTTTGTCACTGATCAATACCATTACGGGAATGAAGATCGACATACACCGCCGTAGATTTGTCCTCGCCAACGGAACCGGCGGCCTGTCCGGACCGGCTATCCATCCGGTGGCAGTGCGTATGGTGTACCAGGTCCATAAGGCATGCAGCCTGCCCATCATCGGTATGGGAGGCGTGATGACCGGCGAGGATGCCATAGAACTGATGATGGCAGGTGCCACTATGGTGGCCGTGGGTACAGCCAATTTCCATGACCCCGGAGCTGCCATGAAAGTCCTGGAAGGGATCAGAAGGTATATGGACCGGTATCGCATTGATGATATAAGAGAGATCATAGGCTGTATGTAAACCGGAAACCTCTCCCGGAGAGGGTCTTTCAGGCCTATTTTCCCATTGATTCACCCTTTCAATAATGATATATTTATAATAATCTGAGGTCATTTCAGGGGCCGGGGATATCAAGGCCGTTTACGAGGGAGGTTCAGAAGAACTATGGAGAAATATAAACAGGAATTCATCGAGTTTATGGTGGAGAGCAATGTTCTGAAATTTGGGGAATTTACGCTGAAGAGCGGGAGAATCTCTCCCTTTTTTATGAATGCCG
Organism: uncultured Lachnospiraceae bacterium; assembly: GCA_902782815.1. GTDB lineage: Bacteria > Bacillota > Clostridia > Lachnospirales > Lachnospiraceae > Anaerobutyricum. The sequence goes on from CACZOS010000187.1 coordinate 2,451, forward strand.
GGGCTTATGTGACCGGCAGCCAGCTCCGAAGACTCGGTGAGTATTATGCAAAGGCCATCCATCACAGATACGGGGATGATTTTGATGTGCTATTCGGTCCTGCCTACAAAGGCATCCCCCTGGCCGTGGTGACTGCCATTGCTTTCAGCAATCTCTATGGAAAGGAGATTCGCTATTGTTCCGACCGGAAAGAGGCCAAAGACCACGGCGCGGATAAAGGAGGCTTCCTGGGTGACCGCCTTAAAGACGGTGACAGGGTTGTCATGATCGAAGATGTGACCACTTCCGGGAAATCCATGGAGGAGACTGTGCCCAAGGTCAGAGGAGCGGCTCAGGTGGAGATCGTGGGCCTGATGGTGTCCCTGGACCGGATGGAGGTGGGAAAGGGCGGAAGCAAATGTGCCCTTGAGGAAGTAAAAGATCTCTACGGATTTGAGACCAATGCCATCGTGACTATGGCGGAGGTGGTGGACTGTCTTTATAACAAACCCTGCCTGGGCAGGATCGTGATCGACGATCCTTTAAAGAAGGCCATCGATAAGTATTATGAACAATACGGCGCCGGATTTCCGGAGCTGAAGACAAGAGTATGATCTGATCGGACAGGCAGGGACTGTCAAAAGTTCCTGCCTTGCTTTATGTCAATGGGAATCCTTTATCTATATCCCCGGACAAAGGGGCTGCGGGGAGATCCCGGATTGGAAGGACATTGTGAAAAAGAAAAATAAGAGGAAAATGATCAGCCTGATCAGTTTTCTTTTTATCATTATATATGGTGTGATCATCATCTACTTTACCCTGTTCTCGGACCGGCTGGGACGTACGGATATCGGGAGCTATCAGTATAATCTGATCCCCTTTAATGAGATCCGGAGATTTGTGGGCTACAGACATTACCTTTCCCTGGGGGCTTTTGTCCTCAACATCTGCGGGAACCTGCTGGTGTTTACTCCCCTGGGGTTTTTCATTCCCTTATGGAATCAGGGCCGTGTCCGCTGGTATCATATTATCATATATTCCTTCTCCTTCAGTCTATGCATAGAACTGATGCAGCTGTACACAAGAGTGGGAGTATTCGACGTGGATGACCTGATCATGAATACTGTGGGGGGACTGTTCGGCTGGGTGCTTTACCTGCTGTTCTACGGTCTCTTCCGGGTGAGAAGAAGGAGAAAACGATCATGAGCAGAAGAAGACGAAGAAGAGATGGAAGAGAGGGAATCCTGTCCGGCAACAGTCTCTCCTTTACCAATAAAAGAGTATCGAAAAATGCCCTCTTTACCTTTTGGCTGGGCATAGGCTGCCTGTTGGGTCTGGTGATCCTGGTGCTGATCGCGGTTGTTACCAAAGGGGGACTGAAACTTGCCGGAGGGGCGGCCGGATGCATTATCATTGTGCTGGCCCTGTTTGGTGTACTTTGGGGTCTTGCCAGCTATGACGAGGCAAGGACCTCTCAGAATTTTAAGATTCCGGGAATATGTCTGAATATCATTGTCATTTTTCTGGGGATCACCTTTATCATGCTTTGAAAGGAAAACATTTGAATGAAGAATGAGACAGACCTCTTAAGGGACAGGGACGAGGATCTCCTGGAGAGATTCCGGCTGTCCGGAGAGAGACTTGAGCAGATCGCAAAGGGAGAAGCCTCCGGTATGGAGGAAAACTTCAGGCAGTATTTCCGGAAAACCGCCCTTTTGCTGACAGACTGCCGCAGACTGGAACAGAAAATCGGAGAAGGGGAATTTTCCGCCATGACCCTGGAGGAACTTCAGGCGGAGAATACCGGTTATTTCAGGGAAATCCTGCCGGAAAATTATGAGGAATCCTACGCGAATCCCGATTATGCAGAGAGATTACTGGGCAGGGAGCTGGGAAAGTCCCTGTGTTTTCTTTATACGGAATTAAGAGAGGAACGGTTTTTTGCCTTTGAGCAGGACAGGTTCAAACAACTCATCCTGGATGAATTGTTCCTGGAGGTCTACGGGATGTTTGCCGGCGGGAAAGTGACGCTCAGACAGCTCAAGGATACCATCTACTGGTTCCTCTATGATTATGCGGAAGAATGGTGCACAGGCCGGATTCAAAAGATGCTGGATCCGGGTGTATCTTTCGCCGCGGACATTGTCATGGGGGCGGATCTTTCGGATCTTCGCTACCTCTATCTTTACGGAGAGTACATCTCCGGGGACGAGATCAGAACTGCCGGATACCTGAATTCCTTACCTCAGGAGGAAATCGAAGGAATCGCCCGCACATTTACGGAAGGCTACAGGGAAGGTTTCCGCTTAAAAGGTGTTGACCTTTCTGAAAAGGATACCGTAGATATCCAGTATCCCATAGGTTTTGAACGGGTCATAAGGGCGGCTGTTCATCAGTTCAGGGAGGCCGGTCTGGAGTCCATCCTTCATCGAAGCCCCTCGGATACCCTCAATAAACAGTATAACCGCAAGAACGGTTACAGTTCATCAAGCCCCAATGAGCAGTTCGAGTACGATCACCGTTTCGACCAGGCACTTTATCTGGACAAACGTATGGTTGACCGAAAGATCGAGTGCAGCAGAAAAGGCTATGAAAAGTATCGGGAGGAGGCTGCCGGTTACTCCGGAGCTGCACTGTTTGACCTGTTTGGAAAAGATCCTTTCAGTCCTGTCAGGAAAGAGAGTGCCTGTCTCCTCAGCCAGAGGCAGCAGAACCTTACTCTGGAATATGCAGCTCTGGCCAACGGACTGATGAATGAATTTATCAACAGGGAGGAGCGAAGCTTTACCATTATCGCCTATCCTACCCCTGCCATCGGAGACAGGTTTGAGGAAATCTTCCGTGAGGTGGAGATGGTCAACAATCTGGATAACGGGAAATACCAGCTTATCCAGCAGAGGATCATCGATGTTCTGGACCGGGCGGATTCTGTTCAGATCATGGGCCGGGAAGGCAATATGACCAATCTGACCGTGTCCCTTCAGGAACTTGAGGATATCAGCAGGCAGACCAGGTTTGCCAACTGTACGGCGGATATCAATATTCCCCTGGGTGAGGTCTATACCTCCCCCAAGCTGGAAAAGACCAGCGGACTGCTCCATGTTCTGGAAGTGTATCTGGAAGGAATCTGCTATAAAAATCTTAAACTGTGGATCGAAGACGGTATGATCACCGACTGGTCCTGTGATAATTTCCCATCCCCCGAGGAGGGTAAGGCTCTGATCAGGGAAAATATCCTCTATAACCGGGATACTCTTCCCATGGGGGAATTTGCCATCGGGACCAACACCACAGCCTTCGTCATGGCGGAAAAATACGGGATTTTTGACAAGCTTCCCATCCTTATCGCAGAGAAGATGGGGCCTCATATGGCCTTCGGCGATACCTGCTACCGCTACAGTGAGGATGTTCCGGTCCGCAACCCCGACGGAAGGGAGGTTGTGGCCAAGGAGAACGCCATCTCCTGCCAGAGGCATGAATCACCCATGAAGGCATATTTTAACTGTCATACCGATATCACGATTCCCTATGGGGAGATCGGACAGATCTCCGCTGTCATGCCGGACCATTATCAGGTTCCCATCATCATAGACGGAAGGTTTGTCCTGGAAGGCACTCTGGAACTGAATGAGCCTTTCAGCCGGGAAACCCCCGGGGAACTGAGCAGTCCTTCCGGCATGGAGGATTTGATAGAAGAGTTGGCCAAAAAGGCGGAAGGGAGCGATTAGGATGATCTGTATCAGGAACGGCCGGGTGATGAACCCTGCAGACGGCATGGACTGCCGTACGGATGTCTGGATTGAAAATGGAAAGATAGCCGCCTTCGGCCCGAATCCTTCTGATGCCGGCCCGGACAGGGAGATCGATGCCGCCGGAATGGTGGTTGCTCCAGGGCTGGTGGATGTTCATGTTCATTTCCGGGACCCGGGTTTTACCTATAAAGAAGATATCGTATCGGGAAGCCGGGCGGCCGCAGCGGGAGGCTTTACCACCGTGGTCTGCATGGCGAATACCAGGCCGGTGATCGACGAACCTGCCATCCTTGAGGAACTGGTCAGAAGGGAATCTGTCCTGCCCATCCATGTGAGGCAGGTAAGCGCCGTTACCAGAGGATTACAGGGAAAAGAACCGGTGGATTTTGATGCCATGGCGGCAGGAGGTGCCTGTGGCTTCAGCGACGACGGGATTCCCCTCACCGACCCGGGCCTGATCAGATCGGCCATGGAAGCCTGTGCCAGGCTTGACCTGCCCATCAGCCTTCATGAAGAGGACCCTGTCCTCAATGAGATAAACGGGATAAACAAGGGCAAAGTGTCCGACCGGCTGGGACTGGGCGGAGCTCCGGCGATCTCTGAGGATATCATGGTGGCCCGGGATATCATGCTTGCCCTGGAGACAGGGGCCAAAGTGGATATCCAGCATATTTCCTCCGGCCGGTCCGTTGACCTGGTGCGTTATGCCAAAAAGATGGGTGCCCGGGTATATGCCGAAGTCACCCCCCACCATTTTTCCCTGACTGAGGAGACGGTCCTTGAGAAAGGAACCCTCTGCAAAATGAATCCTCCGGTTCGTACCCGCTGGGATCAGGAAAAGATCCTGGAGGGTCTGAAGGACGGAACCATCGATATGATCGCCACGGACCATGCCCCCCATTCTCCGGAGGAGAAGGACCGGGAATTCACCGGTGCTCCCAGCGGGATCATCGGCCTGGAGACCTCCCTGGGACTGGGAATCACCAATCTGGTCGGGAAAAATGTGCTGACCCTCATGGAACTGCTGGAGAAGATGACCATAAATCCTGCCAGACTTTATGGTTTTCCCTGCGGAGACCTCTCTGTGGGAATGCCGGCGGATCTGGTGATCTTTGATCCCGGGGAATCATATCGGGTGGAATCTTTTGCATCCAGATCCTCCAATTCTCCTTTCCTGGGCATGGAGCTCCTGGGAAAGATCCATTGGACCATATGTGACGGAAGGATTGTATTTGAAAGTTAGAAGCATTGTCGCAAAAGAGTTTGTCAGTATCCGTAATGTATGTTAGGATGAAAAAAAGATGAAACGGAGGTTTCCATGATAGATAAACTGATAAAAAAGATAAAAGAAAAAGACGCGCCCATCGTAGTCGGCCTGGATCCCATGCTTGATTACATTCCGGAGTTTATTCTGGAGGATGCGTTTGCCTCCTGCGGAAAGAATCTTCAGGGTGTATCGGAGGCGATCTGGCAGTATAATAAGGGGATCATTGATGCGGTATGCGATCTGGTTCCCGCCGTCAAACCCCAGATTGCCATGTATGAGCAGTTCGGCATTGAGGGCCTGCAGGCCTTCAGACGTACCTGTAATTATGCTTCGGCCAAAGGACTGGTGGTCATCGGGGACATTAAACGGGGAGATATCGGATCCACCTCGGAAGCTTACGCCACAGGCCATCTTGGAAAAGTGGTTATCGGAAAACACAGCTTTTCTCCATTTGCCGAGGATTTTGTCACGGTGAATCCATACCTGGGATCCGATGGGATCAAACCCTTCATCAAGGTGTGTAAGGAAGAGAAAAAGGGAATATTCATCCTGGTGAAAACTTCCAATCCCTCCAGCGGTGAGCTGCAGGATCAGCTGGTGGACGGGAAACCCCTCTACGAGATCCTGGCCCGCAAAGTAGCGGAATGGGGACAGGATCATATGGGAGAGGACTACTCCTATATCGGGGCCGTGGTGGGTGCCACCTATCCCGAGATGGGGGCTGTTCTCCGCCGGATCATGCCCAGAAACTATATTCTGGTGCCGGGCTACGGAGCCCAGGGAGGGAAAGGAAAGGATCTTGCCCCCTTCTTCAATGAAGACGGCCTGGGTGCCATCGTCAATTCCAGCAGGGGCATCATCTGTGCCTACAAAAAGGCACCCTATTCAGACCGTTTCGCTCCGGAGAACTATGCCGACGCAAGCCGCCAGGCAGTGCTGGATATGAAGGAAGACCTGAAAAACGCTTTTGTCCGTTAATGGTCCGCCGAACAGGATCAGGAACAGGATTTTGACAGAGATACAAGAAAGAAAAGGTGATCAAAATGGCTAGGGTAGGTATTATCATGGGCAGCGATTCGGATCTTAAGGTCATGAGCAAGGCTGCTGAACAGCTGGATAGTTTCGGGATTGATTATGAGATGACCATCATCTCCGCCCATCGGGAGGCGGACGTGCTTATGGATTGGCTGTCCACCGCTCCGGACCGGGGAATAAGAGTCATCATAGCCGGCGCGGGCATGGCGGCAGCTTTGCCGGGAATGTGCGCCGCATTGTTCCCCCTGCCGGTGATCGGTGTTCCCCTTTCCGGAAAGAATCTGGAGGGAATGGATGCCGTACTTTCCATTCTGCAGATGCCCCCGGGTGTTCCGGTGGCGACAGTTGCCATCGACGGCGCAAAAAACGCGGCCATTCTGGCAGCGAAGATGCTTGCCCTGTCCGATGACGCGGTGCTGGAAAAACTGAATGCCTACAGCCGGGAGATGAAGGAGCAGGTCCAGGCCAAGGCGGAAAAACTTGACCGGATCGGATATAAAGAATACCTTGCAGGCAAATGATCATTGACGAAGAAAGAAGGAGACAACCATGGATTATAAGAGTTCCGGTGTGGATATAGAGGCCGGTTACCGGTCAGTGGAACTGATGAAGGAACATGTGAAGAAAACGATGCGGCCCGAAGTGCTTGGGGGGCTGGGTGGCTTTTCCGGCGCCTTTTCCCTGGCGAAGATCAAGGAAATGGAAGAACCGGTGCTGCTGTCCGGAACAGACGGCTGCGGGACAAAGGTCAAACTGGCCATGATCCTGGACCGCCATGACACCATAGGAATCGACGCGGTGGCCATGTGTGTAAATGACATAGCCTGTGCCGGAGGAGAACCCCTGTTCTTCCTTGACTATATCGCATGCGGCAAAAATTATCCCGAGAAGATCGCCCAGATCGTCAAAGGAGTGGCCGAGGGATGCCTCCAGGCGGATGCGGCGTTGATCGGCGGGGAGACCGCTGAGCACCCGGGCATCATGCCGGAGGAGGATTACGATCTCGCCGGATTTGCCGTGGGAGTATGTGACCGTAAGGATATGATCACCGGGGAAAACCTGACTCCCGGCGATATCCTGGTGGGCATGGCTTCCTCGGGTGTCCACAGCAACGGGTTTTCCCTGGTGAGAAAGGTGTTCCCCATGACAAAGGAATCCCTCGATACATATTATGATCAGCTGGGAGGGAGCCTGGGAGATACGCTTCTGGCCCCAACCAGGATTTATGTCAAGGCTTTGAAGGCCATCAAAAACGCAGGGATCACCCTTAAGGCCTGCTGTCACATTACCGGCGGCGGTTTTTACGAGAACATACCTCGTATGCTGATTGAGGGAACCCACGCTGTGGTGGAGAAAAACTCCTACCCGGTTCCGCCCATCTTCTCTCTCCTTGCCGGTGAGGGAGATATAAAAGAAGAAATGATGTACAACACATTCAATATGGGTCTGGGCATGATCCTTGCCCTTGATCCCAAGGATGTGGATAAGGCAATGGAAGCGATCAGAAGTGCAGGAGACACCCCTTATGTGGTGGGCAGGATCGAAAAAGGAGATAAAGGAGTTACCTTATGCTGAGATTAGCAGTACTCGTGTCCGGTGGAGGGACCAATCTTCAGGCAATCATGGATTCCCTCGACAGCGGAAAGATAACAAATGCCGGGATCGTGACGGTCATCAGTAATAATGCCGGGGCTTATGCTCTGAAAAGGGCTGAAAAATACGGAGTGGAAGGCCTTGTCCTGTCTCCCCGGGATTATCCTTCAAGAGAGGATTTCAATCAGGGGCTGCTGGAAGCCCTTAAAGAGAGAGAGATTGACCTGGTGGTGCTTGCCGGATATCTTGTGGTGGTTCCCCCCTGTGTGATCCGGGAATTTGAGAACAGGATCATCAATATCCATCCTTCCCTTATCCCTTCTTTCTGTGGGACCGGCTGCTACGGGCTCCATGTTCATGAGATGGCCCTGGCCCGCGGAGTAAAGATCTCCGGTGCCACGGTCCATTTTGTGGATGAGGGGACGGATACCGGCCCCATTATCCTTCAGAAACCGGTACCGGTAGAGCAGGGAGACACTCCGGAGGTTCTCCAGCGCAGGATCATGGAACAGGCAGAATGGATCATCCTGCCCCGGGCCATCGATCTTATCGCCAACGGGAAGGTAAGAGTAAAAGACAGGACAGTCTGGATCGAAGAGTAGACTTGTTTAATACTATTTCAATAATCAGGAGGTAAAAATGAAGATTTTGATCGTCGGCAGCGGCGGAAGAGAGCATGCCATAGCCTGGGCCGTGGCTAAAAGTGACAAAGCGGATAAGATCTATTGCGCGCCGGGCAATGCGGGGATTGCGGAGTACGCGGAATGTGTTCCCATCGGGGCTATGGAGTTTGAGCGGCTGGTGGCTTTCGCCAGGGAGAAGGAGATTGACCTGACCATCATCGGTATGGACGATCCTCTGGTGGGAGGTATAGTGGATGCCTTTGAGGCGGAGGGGCTTCGTGTGTTCGGCCCGAGAAAAAACGCGGCCATTATTGAGGGGTCCAAAGCTTTCTCCAAAGATCTCATGAAAAAATACCATATTCCTACAGCCGGCTATGAAAACTTTTATGATAAGGAATCTGCTCTGGCCTATCTGGAAACGGCCAGAATGCCTATCGTCCTGAAAGCGGACGGTCTGGCCCTGGGCAAAGGCGTGCTGATCTGTGAGAATCTTGAGGAGGCCAAAGCAGGCGCCGAGACCATTATGGGAGAAAAGAAATTCGGTTCCGCCGGGGACAAGATGGTCATCGAAGAATTCATGACCGGACGGGAGGTTTCCGTGCTGGCTTTCTGCGACGGAAAAACGGTGAAATGTATGACCAGTGCACAGGATCATAAACGTGCCATGGACGGTGATCAGGGACTGAATACCGGCGGTATGGGTACCTTCTCCCCAAGCCCCTTCTACACAGAGGAAGTTCGGGAATTCTGTGAAAAATATATTTATCAGCCCACCATAGACGCCATGGCGGCGGAGGGACGCCCCTTTACCGGCATCCTCTTTACCGGTCTTATGATCACGGAAGACGGGCCCAAAGTGCTGGAATATAATGCCAGATTCGGTGATCCCGAGGCACAGGTAGTCCTCCCCCGTATGAAGAATGATATCATTGATGTCATGGAAGCCTGTGTAGACGGGCGTCTGGATCAGATAAACCTGGAGTTTGAGGACAACGCCGCGGTTTGTGTGGTCCTGGCTTCCGACGGCTACCCTGTATCCTACAAAAAGGGCTTCCCCATCGAGGGCCTGGATACCTTCAGGGAGAAGGAAGGCTATTACTGTTTCCATGCCGGAACCAAATTTGATGATCAGGGCAGGATCGTCACCAACGGCGGGCGTGTCCTGGGCATTACCGCCAAGGGGGCAGATCTGAAGGAAGCCAGAAAAAATGCCTATGCCGCCACAGAATGGATCCGGTTTGAGAATAAGTACATGAGGAATGATATAGGGAAGGCTATTGATGAAGCCTGAGTTTCCTGTATATTTCTGACAGAAAATTCCATCTTCATAATCTCTCTTGTCAAATATTACATATTCCTGTATAATGTATTACAAGGTTGTTAATATTCGTTAAGTAACATTTAAGGAGAGATTATGAAGAATTCATTGATAAAGCATCTGTTGTTCAGCATGTTCCTCGCTATCTTATGCCTGTCCTTTTTCCGGGCGGACGTCCAGGCGAAGGCCATCTACACCGGCAGCACAAAGATTGACTGTGCCGCTGAGGCGATCATCAGCCGTGTGTCCAAGGAAGGGATGACAGATCATCAGAAGCTGAAAGCCTGCTATGATTATCTAGTCAAAAATATGCGTTATTCCCATAAAGACGGCAAGGTGAAGATCAAACCCAGCAAAAAGGAGAAGGAAGCCTACAAGGCTGTTCTTGCTGCCCTCAAGGAAAAGGATGAGGTGACCTACAGCAAAAAGTTCAAAGGAGACTGGCGTAATCTTCTCACTATGCGCGGTACATGTAAAGACATGTCCGGCGTGATGTGTATCCTTGCCAATCATCTGGGTTTCCACGCAGGCTATAAAACCGGGCGTTATGTCAGGAACAACGGCTCTTCGGTGGAGCATTGGTGGAACTGGATCAAGGTGGAAGGAAAGAAGCTTTACTGTGATGTTCAGGCTGCCAATGACGGCAAACATACCCAGAAAAGGATCAATAAATATTATCTGCAATCTGCTGACAGCCGGGGCTGGAGAAAACACCACAGAGGATAAGGGACCGCCTTTACGGTCCCTTAATATATCATATATTTTGGAGATGTACCCAAGTGGCTGAAGGGTCCGCACTCGAAATGCGGTAGGTCGGGAAACCGGCGCGAGGGTTCAAATCCCTCCA
>CACZOS010000188.1 GCA_902782815.1 uncultured Lachnospiraceae bacterium
ATTCCTTGCAGCTCTTCCCGGAGTGGATACCGGGGAAGGCCTGATAGACGAGGAAGATCTTCGTGTTATGATCAAGGTCTGGAACGGGCCGGTCCTGGCCGACGGAACAAGGATCACTTATGGCTTCGGCCCCGAGATCACCCAATGGCCGGTGGGACCGAGGCAGTTCGGCTATCTGAGAGTGAGGGAGGACGGAGAGCTGTCCCTGATCCCCTTTGCGGTTCAGATGTTCCGCTGGATGGTGAAAGATCCGGACTGGGATTTCCGGAAATGTACCTATGAGGAATTCGAGGTACTGTACCGGACATACCGGGCTGATTTCGAAAAGTTTTCAACATATGATCCGGATTTGAGGAATTATGCGGACTCCGGCGGAAAGCTGATCATCACCCACGGCACCGGCGACCATATCGTTCCCAACAAACTGACGCTGGAATACTATAAGCGGGTATGCCGTTTCTTCTCCTCGGAGGAGGAGACCCGGAAAAACATCCGCGTTTTCTTCCCCAGGTTCGGAGGCCATGCCCTTTTTGACTGGGACGGACCCAATGTGACCAATGCCTCCGGCTTTCGCGCATTGATGAACTGGGTGGAGAAGGGTGAAGCGCCTGAATCACTTGATACTTTGAAATATGATTTTGTGGAAGATAAAGTGATCGAACGGGGAAAGGTGAAAGTTTTCCGTCTGAGATAAAGAGGGGATGAAATTGGATCAGTTTGAGATTGTGAATGCAAAAGATGTGGGGCTCTCTGCGGAGAGCCTCAATTATATCGACCATGTCATGGAACGCTCCATCGAAGAAAAGGTGATGAAGGGTATGGTAACCCTGGTGGCCCGCCATGGCAAGATCGTTCAGTTTAAAGCCTACGGGCAGGCAGACGAGGGGATCCCCATGAAGAGGGACGCTGTATTCCGCCTTGCTTCCATGACTAAAACCATCGGGGCCGCAGCCCTGATGCAGCTCTTTGATCAGGGGAAGGTAATGCCCTCCGATCCCATCACGGAGTATATCCCTGAATTTCGACGTGCCGGAGTTGCCGTGCGAAACAAGAAGGGAAACATCCGGCTGGTAAAACCGGAAAGAGAGATCACCATAGATGATCTTCTGACCATGCGATCCGGAATCACCCCCATTGACCGGGCTTATCTGATCAAGGATCCGGTTAAGATTTACTGCGCGGATGCTTATAAAGAAGCAGGGATCGTGGATACCATGCATCCTCTGGAAGAAACCATAGGGGATGTATGCGGAAGGATTGCCGGACTCCCCCTTGCTGCCCAGCCGGGGACAAGATGGGATTATTCCAATCTGTCCTCCATTATCCTGGGCAGGGTTGTGGAGCTGGTTTCCGGACAGAACCTGCTCGACTACCTGAATGAACATATCTTCGGACCTCTGGAGATGAAGGAGACCACCTTTTTCCCCGAGCCTTCCCTCTGCGACCGGATCCCGGCTGTTTTTGCCTGCGGCAGCGGAAAACGTCTGGATCGCCTTGACGTTCCGGGGACCGATGATACCAGGCTGGCCAGAGGACCTTCCAGAATCTACTACAATATCGCGGCAGGCCTGCATGGTACGGTGCCGGATTATTATCATTTCGCGGAGATGCTCCGGGGTATGGGGACTTTCAGGGGGAGAAGGATCCTCAGCAGAAATTCGGTCAGGCTCATGACCTGCAACCACATCGGAAAAGAAAGAACCTATATCTATGGTCACGGATGGGGATATATGATGAATGTCCAGGAGGATTATAACACCATGTTCAACTATCTGGGCTTAGGTTCCTACGGATGGCACGGATACTGGGGCAGTGTCTATAATGTCTGGCCGGAAGAGGACATGGTGGCCATCATGATCTCCCAGGCGTCCCCGGTTCTTGATACATGGAAAACTCAGGAGAGATTCCTTGCTGTTGCGGCAAATTCGATACTTTAGAGGGAAGTCAGGATTCGGCGGCGAGTCTTGACTTGTCCTTTGTTCTTTTTTAAAATAGTCATATAAAGAAATTATATTTTGAATAATAATAAGAAACAGGATGGTGATAAGGATGAAAGGAATTCATTATTTGGGAAAAAGACTGATTTTGGCTCTCATGATATCTTCTCTGGTATTTTGTGCGGCATGCGGAGCATCCGGAGACTCTTCCGGGGCGGAGGGCGGTACCATGGATGTATCCGTGAGTGAAAAAGGTCAGCCGGTTAATGAAGATTTCAGCAAAAATGTGAATGTAAACCGTGCCAGCCAGTACGCCAAAAACGAGCTGCCGCTTCCGGTGAAGGAGATCGGCAGAAAGATCTCAACGGATGTCAAGGCCAAAGACAATTACCGTATCGTGGTGATGACCCGGAATTCCACCAATCCTTATATGATCGGCATGTGGTCCGGCGGACAGCAGGCCGGAAAGGATCTGGGCTGCACCGTGGAGACCCTGTCCCCGTCAACACAGGATTCCATCGAGGAACAGATCACCATCATGGAGTCCATGATCGAAGGAGGAGTGGACGGCTTTGTCATCCATCCGTCCGACTCCAAGGGAATACAGCCGGTGGTGGATCTGGCCAACGAAAAAGGAATCCCTGTGGCGGCCATAGGAACCTGTCCGGATACCGGAGCATTCATGAGGACAGGTGTGGATTATTATGAGACCGGTTATCTGGTGACCAGGGAATTATGCGAAGCCGCAGGCGGCAAAGGAAAGGTTATTGTTCTGGAAGGACCTGCAGGCGTGCAGAATATGGAGGAGAGGAAAGCAGGGATCCTTGATGCTGTGGCAGAATATCCCGACATGGAGGTAGCTGCTTCACAGACAGCCAACTGCAAGCGTACGGAAGGAATGCAGGTGATGGAGAATCTTCTTCAGAATAAGGATGTGGCGGACGGGCTGACGGTTGTCGCCAGCTGCAACGACGAGATGTCTCTGGGAGCCATTCAGGCTTTGAAGGCTCAGAATATCAAAGGTGTCTTCGTGGGCGGGGCGGACGGATCCAAGGATGCCGCCCAGGCGATCCAGGCGGGAGACCTTTACTGTACCTATAATACAGATCCCTATGGGTCCACTTACCTGGCGGTCACTTATCTTGTTCAGTATCTGAACGACGGAACACTTCCGGAAGAATACTTTATTCCCTTCCCCTCCGAGAGACATGACCCCCTGATCAAATCAGAAAACGTACAGGATTATATCGATCATTACCGGTGGTTTGAATAGACGGAACGATATGAACAGAGAACCTATATTACAGTTAAAACAGATTTCAAAAACATTCCCCGGGGTGAAGGCCCTGCAGAGCGTCGACTTTGCCCTTTACCCCGGGGAAGTCCATGTCCTGGCAGGGGAAAACGGGGCGGGCAAGAGCACGCTTACAAAGTGTATTCTGGGTATTTACACACCTGACGAGGGACAGATCATCTATCAGGGCCGGGAGATCCGGTTCGACAACGCACACCAGGCCATTGAGATGGGGATAGGAGCTGTATATCAGGAACTGACCATGATCCCCTATCTTGACGCTGCCCGGAACATCTTTTTCGGGAAGGAACCGACTTACGGGATCTCCCCGGTGATCTCCACAGGAGAAATGTACGAAGAGGCGGGAAAGATTCTTGATCAGCTCCATTGCTCTGATCTGGATCTCCATGTACCTGTAAAGGGTCTCAGTATGGCCAGACAGCAGATGATTGAGATAGCGAAGGCGCTGACCCTGAATCCCAAGGTGATCATTTTCGATGAACCCACCACCAGTCTGACCTCCCAGGAGGTGGATTTTCTTTTCCGGCAGATAAGAAGGCTGAAGGAACAGGGAATTGCCATCCTGTTTATCTCCCATAGGATCCCTGAGATTATGGAGATCGGGGACAGGATCACCATCCTCAGGGATGGCAGACTGATCTCCACGGAGAAGATGGAGGCCGTCAGCGAAGAGCAGATCATCCACAACATGATCGGAAGAAGACTGGAAGATGTCATGACGCCTCAAGGGGAGACGAGAGGCGGGGAACCGGTGCTTAAGGTGACTGATCTCTGTGATGCCCGGGGAAGGGTCGATCATTGTTCTCTGGAAATATGCGAGGGAGAGATCGTGGGACTGGCAGGGCTGGTGGGGTCCGGCAGGACCGAGCTGGCCAGACTGATCTACGGGATCGACCCGGTTAAATCCGGTGAAATACTTTTTATGGGGAGAAAATACAAAAAGACGGATCCGGTCAGAATGGTTTCCCTGGGCATGGGCCTTCTTCCGGAAGACCGGAAACATACCGGTCTGGCCATTCAGGCTCCGGTTCACTGGAATATTCTTGCCGGCAGCCTGAAAAAACATTTTCCCTATCTTTTCATGTCGGAGAAGAAGAGTACGGAGATCTCTGATTTCTATGTAGACCGGCTGGGTATTGATACACCCGACAGCCGGCGGATCGTGGAAGATCTGTCGGGGGGAAATCAGCAAAAGGTTATTCTGGGAAAATGGCTTTCCGCGGATACCCGGGTTCTCATCTTCGACGAACCGACAAAAGGGATTGATGTGGGGGCAAAACAGGAGATCTACCGCCTGCTGTCCCAGCTGGCTTCCGAGGGAAAAAGCATTATGGTGATCTCCTCCGAGATGGAAGAACTGATCCGTATCTGTGACCGGATCTACTGTCTCAGGGAAGGCCATGTCTCCGGAATGGTACTCAGGGAGGATTTTTCCCCGGAGCTGGTGGGGAAGCTGATCCTTTCTGATGGAGAAGGATCACAGGATCCGGAGAAAGAAAAAAAAGATTCGGACAGTACCGTTTTCGATAAGGGAAAGGGGCTTTTTTCCTCATTCCGACCGGGGAGCCTGTCGGGCAGGATCCCCCTGCCGCCGGCTCTTTATATGAGTCTGCTGCTTATTGTACTGTTCAGTTTCGGGACGGACCATTATCTGAGTCTGTCAAATTTCAGCAACATCATGACCCAGTCCGCCGCTCTTCTGATCCTGGCCTGCGGACAGACGCTGGTGGTCCTGATCCAGGGAACAGATCTCAGCCTGGGAACCCTGGTCAGTCTGACCGGTGTCCTGTGGATCTTTCTGCTCAACCGGCACATTCCCATGCCCGCGGCCATCCTGCTCTGCATGGGATGCGGGGCCTGCTGTGGTCTTTTAAACGGGATCATCGTGGCAAAGGGGAAGCTTCCGGTCTTTATCGTTACCCTGGGAACGCAGAATATTTTTAAATCCCTGGCCCTGGTCCTGTGCGGGAGCCGGACTCTCTATTACCGTAGTCCCATATTCCGGGCTCTTACCAAGGGAAGTTTTCTGGGCTTTACCTATATCAGCTGGATAGCGGTCCTGTGTTTTGCCTTCACCATTTTTGTGGTAAACCGGACCAGATTCGGCATGAGGGTGAGGGGGATCGGCGGAAATCCCCAGGGTGTTGTTTACTCGGGGGCGGATATAAGCTTAAACCGGATCATGGTTTTTCTCTATGCCGGGATCATGGCCGCCATCAGCGCATTGATCCTCTGCTGCAGAATCGAATCCGGTAATCCTAATGCGGGGTCCGGAATGGAATTCAACAGCATCGCGGCAGTTTTGCTGGGAGGAATATCCATGAGAGAAGGGAAAGGAAGAGTTGGGGGAATCATTTTCGGCGTTCTCCTGATCCAGATCCTGAAAAGCGGCCTGACTCAGGTGGGCATGAGCTCCACCTACCAGAATGCCACCATAGGAGCGGTGGTGGTGACGGCCATCATCATTGATGCCCTGATAAAAAGAGCAGAAGAAAGAAGGGGAGGGGTGGGAAGATGAAAAAATACCGTTATGTACTGGCGGGCATAATTGCTTTGAGTATTATCGCCACTGCTATTGAGCCTTCCTTCCTGTCCGTAGCCAATCTGACCAATGTATTGAGGCAGTCCAGCGTGCTGCTTCTCCTGTGCCTGGGTCTTACGGGCGTGGTGCTGACCGGAAATATCGACCTGTCTGTGGGATCGGTGGCCGCTTTGACCGGTTGTGTCTGCGCAAAACTCATGATCTCGGGTCACCCGATTCCCCTTTCCATCCTGTGCAGTCTTTCCATCGGGATCCTGGCCGGCGCCTTTAACGGATTTCTGGTGGGGATCCTGGAATTACCCTCTTTTGTATCCACCTACGGGGTAAATATGGTGGCTTCGGGACTGGCTCTGATCGTGATGAAGGGAGGGATCATCTATGATCTTCCCCCGGCCTTTACTGTGCTGGGTATCGGGTATCTTGGAAGGATCCCCGTTCCCATTATACTGAGCATGATCCTGTTCTTCTTTTTGTTCCTGCTCTGGAACCATACCACTTTCGGAAGAAATGTGTATATGATCGGAAAAAACAAGGCGGCTGCTGTTTACAGCGGGGTGGACCATCTGAGCATACTGTTCCGGTCCTTTATCTTAAGCGGTCTGACCGCATCCATAGGAGGAATCGTGATGACGGCCAGACTGAACGCGGCGGATGCCGGTATGTGTGATGCCTACGGATTACAGATCGTGGCGGCGGTGGTGGTGGGAGGTACCTCACTGCTGGGAGGAGAAGGCGGAGTTGCCGGGACGGTATTGGGGGCCATTATCCTTACCATTATCACCAATATCAT
This sequence comes from uncultured Lachnospiraceae bacterium, assembly GCA_902782815.1. Taxonomy (GTDB): domain Bacteria; phylum Bacillota; class Clostridia; order Lachnospirales; family Lachnospiraceae; genus Anaerobutyricum. The sequence continues at coordinate 6,585 of CACZOS010000188.1, forward strand.
GAATATGACCGGAGTGGCCTCAGCCTGGCAGAATTTTGTCCTGGGCATTATCATTATCCTGCTGGTTTTTGTAAACAGGTGGTCTTTGGACAGAAAAAACCGGAACGCTGGCTGACAGCGTTCCGGCAGTATGATCGGATATTAATATGACGGCATAATGATGAACCGGTATGGCTGGTTTATAGTTCTTCAAATGTCAGCAAAACCGCTCCGCATCTGGGACAATGGGGGAGGGAAGAGAAGGGTTTCCCTTCCTTTGCCTCATCATATACATAGCCGCACAGACGGCATCGGAAGACACATTCCAGTTTGTGGTCCTCATTCACATGCGGGTTGCCGTTCTCTTTAAGATTATCAACAGCAGTCTCGATATGAAATCGATGAAGATTTTCTAAAATTGTTCCCATAACATTTCCTCTTATTGTCAGATAATGAACCTTCAGCCGGACTTCCGGCTTTTTTCTTGTCTGTTTTTCCATTATAACACGGTATCTTTTTCCAAAATGGTAATATTATGAAGTATATTTCGGAATAATTTTTTTCGGTGATTTTTTCCAAATATCCGTTGCCCTTTATCCTACTTCGGCAAACAGCATTGATGCTATCATTAAGAAAGATTAATATGGGATGATTATGTGTTTCAGTATGTTTTAGGAGGTGCATTATGCTGAGATTTTATATCCTGGATACGGGTTACCTTAAGACCGATAAGAACAATGTGGTAGCCAATTCCACCATCGCGACCAGAAGTAATCCCGATGTAAAACACATCTTTTACAATCTGCCGGTGATGTGTATTCTGATCCAACATGACAACGGCTGGATCCTCTATGATACCGGCAGCAATATGAACGCCATGAAAGGGCATTGGGCACCGGATATCGCGGACGCCTATGACCTTCATCAGACGGTGGAACAGAACCTTGAAGTACAGCTGGCCCTGGTGGGGCTCCGTCCTTCCGATATCGATACGGTGGTCCTTTCTCATATGCATTTTGACCATACGGGGAATATCCATCTTTTCAAACATGCGGATATCTATGCGCCTAAGGCTGACTTTGAGTATTCCCAGACCATGGTAAGGGTCACCAATGATTACACCCAGTGGGTCGGTTACTGTAAGAACGATCTGGATGTGGTGGTGGACCATTACCGGCTTGTGGAGGAGGATTTTGAACTGGTTCCGGGCGTAGAAGTCATCAATCTTCCGGGACATACTCCCGGTCTTCTGGGACTGGTGATCCATCTGGAGAAAGAGGGAACTTTCGTCTTCCCCATGGACGCCGTCTACACCATGGAAATCTATGGCCCTCCCGGAAAGGCATCCGGCCTGCTGGGTCAGAGACCGGAGTACTTTAAATCTATTGAGAGGGTGCGTTACCTGACCAATAAATATAAGGCAACCATGATTCCCGCCCATGACTGGGACCTCTTCCAGACTCTGAAGAAAGCCCCGCTTTTCTATGAATAATAAACAGGATGCTTATCCGGAAAGGAAGCAGTATTATGAAGAAGATATTGATGATCACCGGAGATTTCACGGAAGATTATGAGACCATGGTACCCTTCCAGGCCCTGTCTGTTCTGGGATATCAGGTGGATGCGGTCTGCCCCGATAAGAAAGCCGGCGATTACATAAAAACAGCCATCCACGATTTTGAGGGAGACCAGACCTACACGGAAAAACCCGGTCATCTCTTTCAGCTGAACAAAAGTTTCGATCAGGTGGTATTTGATGAATATGACGGCCTGTTTCTCACGGGGGGAAGGGCTCCCGAATACATCCGGCTCAACCATGGAGTGATCACACTGGTAAAATGCTTCATGCGGTCCGGGAAACCGGTGGCCGCCATCTGCCATGGCCCCCAGGTGCTGGCCGCTGCGGATGTTCTGTGCGGAAGGACGCTGACCGCCTATCCCGCTGTGGGACCTGATGTGAAACTGGCAGGAGGTAATTATGTTGAGGTGGCTCCGGATGAGTCTGTGGTGGATGGAAACCTTGTAACGTCCCCGGCCTGGCCGGGAAATGTGGCCATTCTCAGAGATTTTATAGGTTTGCTTGAAGGATAGATTCAGGGGAGAATTTTGATAGGAGGAGACTGATTATGCCGAGAATTACGACAATGACCAATATTTATCTGAACAGAGAGCGGAAATACCGCATGTATGTGGAGATGCAGAAGGCTGTGGAGATCATTCCCTTTGAAAAAGGTGAATTTCTTATGGCAGATTTCCGGGATGAATCATTTGTATTATTCGGGGAGAACCCGTCGGAACCATGTGTGGCTGTGGAACTGAACATTCTGGATAAGGCCTTCGATGTCGCCGGAGCCGAGACAGTGGAGAAGGTACTGGTCCGTCTCAGCGAGATCGTCAGCGAGTACTGCTCCATACCTCAGGACAGGGTGTTTACCTATACACGGAATTCTGCCATCTGGACAGCGAACGGGATGAATATCGACGGTAATCTCCTCAAATTCTAGTGATAATACTCATCTTCCTTTTTTAATTCATTATATAAGGCCAGAGAATCCCAGGTTGCGTTGTATTCGGTAAGAACAGCTTTCAGTGCGACAGGAGGGACTCCCTGGCTTTTCATCTTATCCAGAAAATCCCGGAGACGGGGTTCGGTAAAACCTGCCAGCAGGAGCATAGGTCTTTCCAGGGGCGAAGCAGGATTCCCAACCGAAAGGTATTCCCCGATCTGCTCATTATTTCCATAACAGAGAAAGCCCAGAGGTACCCGGTATTCTTCCGGTCTGACGAGCTTTAGCTTTGCCCCCGTTTCCATGCAGATTTTTTTGATCTTCTCCCTGTTTTCCTCCGACATGAAGTCATAGAACAGGACGGTTTCATATAATGTCATAACTTGTTCATCCTCCGAAAAAAAGACCGATGCCTGACTGAGACAACCAGGAGCATCGGCCGTGAGAAGTAACGATTTATCAGTTGATTCTTTCAAAATTCTGCTGTCCTACATTGCAGATGGGACAGTGGGAGAGAGTGGTAAAGGGCTTCCCCTCTTCCTTTTCGTTGAAGATCCAGCCGCAGATCCTGCAGCGGTAAATGCCATCCAGCGGATGATCGGCCACATTTTGATTACCGCCCTTTTCCGTCAGATCATCGACAGCCGTCTGAATGTGGAATTTGTGTAAGCTTTCCAGAATAGATCCCATAATAAACCTCCTCAATGATAATCTTAATCCTGAATAAAACTGGCAGTCCGGTCCAGCAGATTGATACGGACCTTCCCGGTCTTATCCCCCATTTTTACTGATGGAAGAACCTCATACTTAGCCTTTTCCAATACCCTGCCGGGATCATCGACTTCATCTCCGATGACGTGGATCTGCTCCACCCCGGTGGAGAGCTGTCTGCGGATATTCCTGACCATCAGCCGGTCATAGCGCTCGCAGGCTGTCTCGGCTTTTTTCTGATTTTCCGGGTCGGAAAAGTAGTTTCTGGTCCATTCTTCCAGATTAACGATCTCAATCATGTCCATATTTCCTTTCTGCCGGTGGGTGATCCTTTCACACCACACTTATCTCATACATTATAGCGTATAATGTACTGCCTCATTTGGAAAATGTCAGTATATTTATAGGAAATAACTTTTGCCCGGAAAAGAGACGGAAAAGGCTTTTTTTGTAACGGATTTTCCTTTTTCGTACGGTTTTTTCCAAGGATAAGGATGTTATGGAAATGCAATCGGTCCGGTAAAAGAGGCGAAAAACTCCTTTGCTTCAAAAAAATTGAGGAATAACAAAAAAGTTTACTTTTGTACCCATTAAATAATTGTTTTGGCAAGAATATACCCGTATTTATAATTTTTTCACAAAAATATTTCTGATATTTCTGGAATAATGACTAACTGATAATTGCAGATTGGGTTATCAGATATTCCTAACGGTAATTTATTGAATCATTTATAATCCTCTGTAGGATGCAAATTCTGGTTATGGTTGATTTACAGGACGGTAGATGCTGTGTCTCTCTTTTTATGTTACAGGATTTTTTAAAAAGGACGACATATGTTTCCTTCTCCGGTCTCTCAACATTCCTAGGAAATCTTCAGAGAATGGAACTCGGTCCGCGGATTTTTTCGTGGTTGATTTTTAATCCCGGGCTGGCAGCTGAAACACTATCAAATCTCAAACCATTACTCACGTTTCATCCTAAACGTGGCACATTAAAAAGGAGGAAAATGTAAATGATCGCAAAAGGATTTACAGAGCCAACCGCACGTATCAAAGCTTTAAAGGCAGAAGTTGTTAATGCAGTACCTGAAGTAGAACCGTACAGAGCGGTCCTCATTACCGAGGCTTTCAAAGAGTCCGAAGGTATGTCCGCAGTTATGAGAAGAGCAAAAGCCAATGAGAAGATCTTCAACAATCTTCCCGTTGTTATCCGTGACAACGAGCTTATCGTAGGTGCTCTTTCCGTTAAGCC
>CACZOS010000189.1 GCA_902782815.1 uncultured Lachnospiraceae bacterium
CAGTGCCTCCCTGTACAGATGGCGGGTCTCCACATTACTCTGCAGGTTATCCCCCGTTATCTCTGAGAGGCGTCTGCCCGGAAGGCAGGGGTTCAGTGGTTCATCACCCAGGGTGATGATGATTCCCTTTCTTCCCCTCTTCCAGCAGTCCAGGCTGGTGTGATACAGACCTATATACCATGCGGCCGTATAAGATTCAAAGCTGTTGCCTCCGCCGCCTCTTTCGAACCATATTTTATCCAGGTGCTGAGCGATCCGGATGTCAGATTCGAACTGGGAGACCTGAACCGGTGCTCTGTCATAGGCGAGATCACCGATACCCATTACCATAAACTCCACATCCCTGTACTGATTCAGAATATCCTGCATGATCACGTTGACGGAAGCCGCTGTCTTGAGCAGGGCACCGCCCATGGAACCGGTGACATCCAGGGCCAGGATCACCGGGACTGTCTCCGTATGCTCTTCATTATCACAGCATTCACGAATCACTTTGTAGGGATCCAGGTCCGGATCAAGTCCCCTTGCCCGGTACATGTCCTGTGCTCCGCACATCCCGGACGTATCTATGTGCCCGTCAGAACGGACCCTTCTACCGTTTGCTGCGGAATATCTTGCGAAATCCTCTCGTCTCCAATATCCTCCGCCCATTTTGTACCTCCTCTCGAAATGCTTCTGTGCTTAAAGCGGCTCCTGTTTCTCAGAAGTCCCGGTTTTCGGAAATATATCCGCGGATATTTATAGTCAATTTGACTATAAATAAACTACCACAGAAGGCTGCCGGTGTCAATATCTTTATAGTCAAATTGACTATATTTATTTTGCCTATGACACATGCATAAAAAAAAGTCTTGGAAAAAAACAGATCGGGGAGTCGGAGAGCCTTGCCGTCCAGTCAGAGACCGCGCTTTCACAGAGACTCCGCCTGGACGCAGTCCCGCAGGCTCTGGCTGCCCTTCCTGAAGAAGATGAGGAAGAGGCGAATTCCAAACAGATCACGCTGAGGCTTAACTCTTATTTAATGATGTGAGACTCAGAGCTTTTACGTACCTTTTGACCTTTACATCATTTAATACAGATTTTGAACAAATGAAAAAGGAGAAATTACTGGAGAAGTATGTCCCGGGCCCTGTCACACTGATTTAGCTAAAATGGCTATAATTTGCAGAAAACTGATATATGAAGGGGATGTGAAAAGAGAGGGAGACCAATGCGGTCACTCCTCAAGAATGTAATAACTGCCGGTCTTTTCGTCATAATAGACGTTTCCCACTCTTTTTGATCCTTCGGGGATCTGCTCCACATTGGAAAGATCCTCCCCGTCAAGAGAGACTGCGCCGGATCCGCTTTCATTACCGCCTGTGTCCTGGTCCAGGGGGAGGTTCCAGCGCAGGACGAGGGCCAGCATGATCCCTACAGCAAGAACGAGCATGACATCGGACAGATTGAGCAGAGAATCCATGGGATTAGAATAATCAGGATCGGAGTTGAACAGGACGGCTCTGCGGCGGCCGCCGTTTCTTCTTTCACGGGTAGTCATTTATGTCTTCCTCTTCATTTATGAAACAATACGTATTTAATAAACATAAAATGCACGTATATAATAACACGGTGCTGTTTTTTTCCTTTTCCTGCCATGACGAAAAACGCAGCGTTTTTTTATGAAATCTGGTCTCCGCATTTGTAAGGCTTAGACCTGTCATTGCAGGCCGCGGATAAACATCCTCCATTTTACAAATGCTCCCGCAAGTACAGATACGGCCGCAAGGATTCCAGCCAGGGCGGCGGCGGTCCGGGTCTCCTCGCCGGGAAGAGTCATCCCGGATTCCCGGGAATGAGCATTCCGGGAATCTCCGGCGGAAATCTGAAATCGTCCTGTACCCTGCATCTCGTTCCCGTTTTGCCTGCCCCGGATCATTATGCCGGATCTGATGAGGAGAGGATCGCCAGGACTGTCTCTGAGAGCAGCCTCCAGCTTTCTGGCAGCCGGGTCAGAAAGTATATAGGCATTTCCCGTATTGTTCGCCGGGAGGAATGGATTTATGTTTTGCCCGACTTTCCGCGCGTATTGGTCCATGCCCTGAGCGTCCATATTTCCTGCAGCAGGTATTCTGCCGTCTGAAGGAATGCGGAGAGGATCATCCCCGCTCTTCTTGTCAGATCCTTTTACAAAAACTTCTTCGGGGGCTTTTGCGGCCGGTTCCGATTGAGAATAATCGGTTTTCCATTTATCGCTTTTTGATTCATTGTTTTTTGACGCATCGTTTTTTGAGCCAAAAGAAGTATTCAAATCTGTCTGTCCGGACCCGGTAAGGCCAGGATCATCGACATATTCAGAAGTATAGGGAATATCGGGATCAGATTCTTCAGGGATGAAAGAATCCTGATCGTCCAGAATATATTCGCTGTATCCATCCGGGGAATCCTGCGGAGAGGCATCTTCGAAGATGTTGTCAGTCTCGTCGAACAGATTTTCATCAGCCAGTTCATACATTTCTACGTTATTCTCTTCTGCTGTCTCATGATCGAATTGATTACTGGTGCCGCCGTCCGGCTGTCCGCCGGTACTCGCATCCTCTTGTTCTATAGTTCCTTCATACGACTGATCTGCAGGACGATCTTTGGTCCCGGGTATTTCATCTCCAGGGGTGACGATATTTTCATCGGGGGTCTTATCTGTCCCATCCGGATCCGCTGTTCCGTTCAGAGCATCTGTTCCGTTCGGATCCTCTGTCTCGTCTGTTTTAGCCGGCTCGTCCTGATCCACTGTTCCGTTCGGCTCATCTGTCCCTTCCGGCTCATCCGTCCCGAAAGAATCGGGATCAGGGGAGTCAGGTTCCCCCGGCATGCCGGAGCCGTCTTCACCCTCCCCGCCGCCTGCAGGGGAATTTCCCAGCC
>CACZOS010000190.1 GCA_902782815.1 uncultured Lachnospiraceae bacterium
CTTCGTCGGCCGACATAGGCTTATTCAGCATGATGATAAATTCGGTACAGTAGCCGAACTTGATATCCGCGGCTGATTCCTCAAGCTGCTGGCTGCTGACAGAAGGAGCCGACTGGCCACCGGTGGGAAGATTGATCTCGGTGGCATCCCCGGTGAGGGCGTCCAGGCATCCCTGGAGAACCTCCATAAGCCCCTGACCTCCGGAATCCACCACGCCGGCTTCTTTCAAAGGAGGCAGCATATCCGGGGTTTTTGCCAGAACCTCATATCCGTATTTTACGATCTCCCTGCCGTAATCGATCAGGGAGATGTCCTCCCGGTCAAGAAGCTCCTGGGCTTTTTCCGACACTCCCTTGGCCACTGTCAGGATTGTTCCTTCCTTGGGCATCATGACTGCCTTGTAAGCGGTTTCCACAGCCCGGGCAAAGCCTGCGGCAAGATCTTCCTTGTCCAGTTCCTCCTTTTTGGAGATGGCTTTGGTAAAGCCGCGGAACAACTGGGACAGGATCACGCCGGAATTACCTCTGGCTCCTCGCAAAGAACCGCTGCTTATGGCATTGCAGAGAGATTCGATGGTGGGATTTTCGATATTCCCTACAGCATTGGCGGCAGAGATAATGGTCATGGACATGTTGGTTCCGGTATCCCCGTCAGGGACCGGAAAAACATTCAGTTCATTAATATATTCCTTCTGGGCATTGATCCGGTTCGCCCCGGACAGAAATGCCTTCTGTAACAGTTTCGCATCTATACTATGGATCTCATTCACAACTTTTCCTCCTATGTTAACGGTACAGGGAAATTACTGCTCCTGCGCCAGATCAATCGACGATCCTTACGCCCTCCACAAACACATTCACCTTCTCCACGGTCATGCCGGTGAAGGTCTCGACACGGTATTTGACATTTTCGATCAGATTGCGTGTGACTGTGGCGATGGAGACACCGTAAACCACAATGATATGAAAATCAATATGGATCTTATTGTCAACGATATCCACCTCAACACCCTTGCTTATGTTGTCCCTTTTCAGAAGATTTACCAGCCCGTCTTTCATGTTGACTGAAGCCATACCCACGATACCGAAGCATTCAAGTGCATTTATACCGGCATAAGTAGCGATCACTTCTTCATCGATTACAACATTGCCCAGGTCTGTCTGCATATGTCCTCTCATTTATCTTCCTCCATATTTGTTATTGATCAATTCTGTGTTCAACTTTATGTCTTTCTTAGTATACCCTTTTTCCTGTCAAAAAGAAACATAAAATCTCCCGATTAAGCCAAAAAGCCGGAAAGTGCGAAAAAAGAGGGAATCAAAGATTCCCTCCACATCAACTTTCGCATATTCAATCACAGCGGTCCGGCTGACCGCAACGGGCATTACTATGCACGTTCAACTTTACCGGATCTCAAACAAGAAGTACAGACATACATCTTCTTAGAAGCTCCGTTCACTTTCACCTTAACAGACTTAATGTTGGATTTCCACATCTTGTTGGATCTTCTATGTGAATGACTTACTTTGATACCAAAATGAGCACCTTTGTCACAAATAGCGCATCTTGCCATGATAGCACCTCCTCGCAATAAACTTAAGTCTGACAGACTTACAACGAGTCTATACTATCAGAATTAAATACAAAATGCAAGAGAAATTTTTCAAAAATCAATCATTTTTTATCTCTTCCCTGACGCTGTCCGCATTTATCGTCTCATCCACAACAGCCTTCACTTCCGGATCTTCGCTGAGCCCTCTTCCCTTGATCAGGGAAGTTACTTTGTTTACGGTTCCGGGGACCATATCGATGAGCTTGGTCACCGCATCCTGGTTCTTGACATTGACCACTCTGATATCCCCGTCCCGGATCACCAGCACAGCGGAGGGACTCATCTTTCCTCCGATACCTCCGGTGCCTCTGTCCGATCTGTCCTTGTTGAAGGCGCCGGCTCCCATGCCGAAGGATACATCCATAAGGGGAATGATGGTGGAATCTCCGACCTTCTGCGGTTCTCCCACAACGGTCTTGGTGGACATCACCTGGTCCAGTCCTTTAAATAAGGAATATACAGTTTCTCCAAAATTATTATTTGCCATGTCAGCCTCCTGCTATTTTAAGATCAGACGAATGAGTTTCCGTACTTCTTTTTTCAGTAACAAAGTGATAAGTATCCATAAGAGATATCCCAGCCGGATCCGTCCCTTTCCGTGACATTCCCCTGCAAAGCAGCTGTCCTGGAAATCCGGTTCCAGAGAGAAATCTTTATAATAGTGGGGATACAGGACTGCGGCAGCCGCAGCAGCATATCCTGTGAAGGAAGGATCATCAAAACCAAATCTGATCCACCCGGTGATACTGCGGGGAAAAACGTGGCGCAGGATCCGGATCAGGGTATTCCAGGCTATGGCCGCAAGCCTGCTTACCTGGTATTCCTCTATGGTGTTCTTTGCTTTGCAGACCCTGTCCTCCAGCTCCTCTATTTTGCCGAAGAAGGCTTCAATCCTGTCGAAAAGGGAAATTCTTTCCTTTTTCTGTTTTTCCTTCTCAGCTTTTCCCTGTTTTCTCTTCTTTTCTTTTCCTGTATGCTCCTCAGCCGGCTCACCGTCCTTCAGGGCAGGTGTCCTGGTGGGATCATATTCCGGAGTTTTTTCTTCCGCAGGCCCGGTTTCCTGTTCCACCGGGGTCATGACTTCTTCCGGCACCGGGGGTATCTCACCGGTTTCAGACTCCTTCGGAATAATGGGTTCATCTTCCTTTTTTCCGGCCTTCTCTTCTTTACGTGCGGCCTTCTCCTTTTTTTTCCGGGCCCTTTCTTCTTTTTGAGTCAGGGTCTCCGGATCATTTCCTAAGAGGGAGAATCCCAGGATCCTTGCCCGGTACAGCAGTTTATTATCGTTGAAGGAAACATTTCCCCGGATAATCCCCGCCAGCCAGGTTACCGATCCTGCAGCCTTCAGCAGCCTGTCCTCCGGTTTCTCCATCTCGAAGGAATACCGGATCGGTATCATAAGAAGTAAAAGGATAAGGAAGATCAATCCCAGGATCACCAGCAGGATAATGCCGATAATCTTAAGGATCAGTACGGGTATGGATAAAATTGTCGTTAACAATGGATCCCTCCCCTCTCAGAAGTCACACAGAGATTTTTTCATCTCCATGAGTGAGTCGGAATCAACAAACTGCCGGACAATGGAACAGACCAGGTCAATTGCCTCTTTTTTCGATCCCGCCAGACCGATCAGTTTAAGGGCGGATCCCTGCCTGTGATACATGGGATGCCGATATTCTGTCCCGGAAAGGATATAGAACAGATGATGTTCCTCATAGGCCGTGGTGATGGCATACCAGTTCCGATAAGAAGGATTCTGCCCCTTTCCTATGGCTTTAAGGATATCTTCTTTTGCGTGGAAAATGGAATCACCGATCACAGGGCGCCGTGCTATATCCATGTTCTTCTCCTTGCTTGTCTGTAAATGTCCGTCCGCCGCCTATTTCACGTGGGTATGGGTAAAAAGATGGTCATTGCAGTATTCATATTCTCCGTTGCATTTGGAACAATATCGGAACTCAAGCGACGGATCATCTTCTTCGGTCCTGCCGCAGACGGCACACCGGTGGCGGGCAGTCCCGGCGGAAGGAACCTTGACCTTCCTGTGAAACTCCTGTTTTCTCCGAATCTCCCTGGGAGAAATCTTCCGGTAATCCCTGGTGGAGAAAAAGAAGAAAAAGAAATTGAGAAGGCTGACCACGATGGAGATCCTGGTTCCGATATCCCCCGTAACCATGGCCACGACCAGGTAAGCCACGTCAAGATAAGCCAGCCATTTTATCCGTATGGGCAGGATACCGTAAAGGTAGACCTGGGCATTGGGAAAAATAGCGGCATAGGCCAGAAACATGGACATATTCAGATAATAGGTATCCATGTAAATACCCGGACCGGGGAAAACGAGATAGACCAGAAAAGCCCCGATCAGGGTTCCCATAACACCGAAAAGGAAATAGAGGTTAAAGCGGAAGGCACCCCAGACATTGGACAGTTCCTGACAGATGGAATAGTAAAACAGAAGAACGAATACCAGAAAAATAATACTCGTTGTGGGGGCGGCGATCAGAAAAGTGATCACCCTCCAGGGCTGTCCATGCAGGATCATATAAGGGTTCAGACTCAGGTATTCGAAGTATATTCTGCCATCGGAGATAAGGTTTAAGGCCGCTCCCACGGCATACATGATCACGATATACAAAGGCAGATTGCGGATGGCATATCTGCCGTATTTCTTTTCCAGACGGGTTAACCAGTTCATTTGCCCTCCTTCAATCAGTTCAGTTTCTGGTATTTTCCGATGAGCCACCCGGCGATCAGGGCAAGGAGCAAAGAGATGCCCAGTATGATCCAGAAACCGTAGGGATGGTGTCCCAGCGGGATCCGGTCAAAGTTCATGCCGAAGGCGCCGGTGACGATGGTGGGTATGGTCAGGACGATGGTGATCACCGCCAGAAATTTCATGACGATATTCAGGTTATTGGAGATAACGGAAGCATAGGCATCCATGGTACCGCTTAGAATATCGCTGTAGATCTTGGCCATCTCAATGGCCTGCTTGTTTTCGATGATCACATCATCCAGGAGTTCCTTTTCCTGGTCATTCCTGGGAATGGACTCATTTTTGAGCAGTCTCTCCAGCACCAGCTCATTACCTCTTAAGGATGTGGTGATATAGACCAGACTCTTCTCCAGCTCCAGCATATCAATAAGCTCCTGATTACGCTGGGAAATATGGAGCTTCTTCTCCACCTCGTCGCTCTTCTTGTCGATAATGCGCAGATATTGAAGGTACATGCTGGCATTGCGGTAAAGCATCTGAAAAATAAACTTTACAGGGGTGTCTGTCCGGAAGTCCCTCACCCGGCCGTCCATGAAGACGGTAAGTATGGAGGTGTCCTCGAGACAGACAGTGATCACCGCATCCTCCGTGCGGATGATGGCGAACGGGATGGTATAAAAATACTCCTTCCCGTTGCGGATCTCTGTCACCGGGATATCCTGAACGATCATGGTGTAACCCTCTTCCACCACAAGTCTGGACCTCTCTTCCTCATCCAGAGCTGTTTTCAGATCATCGATATCGATATGGTGGACGGAAGCAATGAGTTCCAGCTCATCGGGTGAAGGGTCCGTCAGGGCTACCCAGCTGTCCCTCTCAGGCCTTACATGTTCATCGGTCTGGTGGATCTGCTGCACGCTTCCATCTATCGTCCTAAATATCCTAATCATGGAAAATCCTCTCTTAAAGAAAGTGTCTCCAAGCCATTCTTCATGTCCGGAGATTACTGGTTTCATTATAGTAATTCAACACATTTTTGTCAATCTAAACGCCCCCGCCCACCTTTCCATCAGGCCGGTAAAGCGAAATAGTATTGTCTTTTCCGTAATCATCGTATATAATATTTTCCGAATTCTTTATCCGAAGGGATAATTCCATTCGGAGTTTTTTAATATATAGAAGGAGTGAGCAAAGAATGGATCATAAATTGGGAATTGATATCGGTTCTACCACGGTAAAGGTAGCAATTCTTGATCATGACAAACATATTGTTTTTTCCGATTATCAGAGGCATTTTGCCAATATTAAGGGTACACTTCAGGGTCTGCTTAAGAAAGCCATTGATAAGCTGGGAAATCTGTCCGTTCATCCCACGGTAACCGGTTCCGGAGGGATGGCTATTTCCGAATATCTGAAGATTCCCTTCTGCCAGGAGGTTATCTGTGTATCCACCGCCCTTCAGGATTATGAGCCTAAGACGGATGTTGCCATCGAACTGGGCGGCGAGGACGCCAAGATCATTTACTTTGACAAAAACGGCGGGATCGAACAGAGGATGAACGGAGTCTGCGCGGGCGGCACCGGGTCCTTCATCGACCAGATGGCCTCCC
>CACZOS010000191.1 GCA_902782815.1 uncultured Lachnospiraceae bacterium
AGGTGAGGTTCGTCCTGGTGATCTGATCCAGGCAGGCGGCATTATTTCAAATAGCGAAGTTGGACTGGGAGCAGTCTCTGTTAAGCCGCTTCTCTATCGACTCGTCTGTTCCAACGGGGCTGTTGTCGATGAATTCTCTACACGTAAGACCCATATCGGAAGGGCGGCGAAGGCGCTGGATGATGGGCTGATTGCCTACTCTCTGGAAACCCAGGAGGCGGAGGATAAAGCGTTTTTGCTCCGTATTCGCGATGCGGTTCTTTCCGTCTTTGATGAGGCGAGGTTTGAGCTTCTGCTGGATAAATACAGGGAGGCAGCGGAAAAAAGAATCACCGGCAGGGTACAGGATGTCATCGAAGTGACGGGCAAAGCCTATGGCCTGAATACCTTGGAGCAGGACGGCATTTTGAAGTACCTGATCGAGGGCGGCGACCTGAGCCAGTACGGACTTTCCAATGCCGTGACAAGGTATTCATCTGACGTGGAGGATTATGACAGGGCGACACAGATGGAGTCCATAGGCTGGGCCGTTGCGACAATGCCCGCTACCCAGTGGAAGGAGATCAATGCATGATGGTTCTCCACATTGATATCGAGACTTTTTCAGAAGCGCCTCTTCCTAAAACCGGCGTTTATCGTTACGCGGAGGATCCTTCTTTTGAGATCCTTCTTTTTGGTGTGGCGGTAGATGACGGACCGGTTACAGTGTATGACCTGGCGCAGGGGGAAGAGATACCACAGGAGATTATTGATGCTCTCCTGGATGATTCCGTAATCAAGTGGGCCTTCAACGCCCAGTTTGAGCGGATCTGTATCTCCCGGTATCTGTGGGATAAGAAGCTCCTCCGGAGTGGAGATTATCTCTCTCCACAAGGTTGGCGGTGCGATATGGTCTGGGCGGGGTATTTGGGTTTTCCGATGAATCTGAAAGGCGCGGGCGAGGCATTGGGTCTCGAATCGCAGAAGATGGAAGAAGGAAAGTCTCTCATAACCTACTTCTGCAAACCGTACCGGCCGACTTCCAAAAATAACTATGGCGATCGGAACCTCCCGCACCATGACCTGGAGAAGTGGACTCTTTTCAAAAAATACAATGCGCGGGACGTGGAGGTGGAGGTTGCCATCGCAGAAAAGCTGAAACACCACCCCGTACCTGAATCTGTCTGGCAGGAATACATCCTGGATCAGTTCATTAACGACCGGGGCATCCTTATAGACAGGCTGATGGTCAGGAACTCAATCGGAATTGATGAGCAGTCGAAAGCGCACCTGAAAGAGGAGATCCGGAACATCACCTGCCTGCCGAATCCCCAATCCGTCCTGCAGATGCAGAGATGGTTGAAGGAAAACGGCGTGGAGCTGGATTCTCTGGGAAAGAAGGAGCTGCAGTCGCAGCTGTCCGGGATTGAAGAACCGATGCGGGGAGTCCTTCTTCTCCGTCAGCAGCTTGCCATGTCTGCGGTAAAGAAGTACCAGGCGATGGAGACGGCTGCATGTAAAGACGGACGGTGCCGCGGGATGTTCCAGTTCTACGGGGCGAATAGGTCTGGGAGATGGGCCGGAAGGATCGTCCAATTGCAGAACCTTTTCCGGAATAGTCTTCCAGACTTGATGGAAGCAAGGGAACTCGTAAAGCAGGGAAATTATGATGCACTGGTAACCCTGTACGACTCCGTGCCGGAAGTGCTTGCACAGTGTGTACGGACCGCTTTCATTCCCCGGGAAGGGATGAAGTTCATTGTAGCCGATTTCTCCGCTATTGAGGCACGGGTTATTGCCTGGCTGGCGGGGGAGGAATGGAGGATGGAGGCATTCTCACAGGGAAAAGACATCTATTGCGCCAGTGCAAGCCAGATGTTCTCTGTTCCGGTAGAGAAGCATGGCGTGAATGGACACCTCCGGCAGAAGGGGAAGATTGCCGAACTCGCCCTTGGATATGGTGGATCCGTAGGAGCGCTCACAGCAATGGGAGCCTTGGACATGGGTCTTTCCGAAGATGAACTTCAGCCCCTTGTTACTGCCTGGCGTCAGTCAAATCCCAACATCACAAAACTCTGGTGGGCGGTGGACCGGGCGGTG
>CACZOS010000192.1 GCA_902782815.1 uncultured Lachnospiraceae bacterium
AATTGTTTTTCATAGACACCCGTCTTTCCACTGACGGGAGATATAATGTGGCGGAGGGTCCGGACAGCCAGGAAGCCATATTAACACTGATGGTTTTATAACAGCGTAAAGGAGAACAACTCATGAAAAGTTTTATGGCAAGCCCTGCAACAATTACAAGAGAATGGTATGTAATTGATGCTACAGGACATACATTGGGACGTCTGGCATCAGAAGTTGCCAAGATCTTAAGAGGAAAGAACAAACCCACTTATACACCCCATATGGATACCGGTGATTACGTGATCATCGTCAATGCTGAGAAGATCGCCGTAACCGGAAAGAAACTGGATCAGAAGAAGTATTATCATCACAGCGAGTATATCGGCGGGATGAAAGAAATGACTCTCAAAGAGAAACTTGCCAAAAAGCCTGAGCAGGTTATCGAACTTGCCGTTAAAGGTATGCTTCCGAAAGGACCTCTTGGAAGACAGATGTACAGAAAGCTTTACGTATATGCAGGGCCGGAGCATAAGCATGCCGCTCAGCAGCCTAAAGAATTGGAAATCAAGTTTTAGTATATAGGAGGACAAGTAAGTGGCTACAACAAGATATTATGGAACCGGCAGAAGAAAACACAGTGTTGCACGGGTCTATTTAATGCCCGGAACCGGTAAGATCACCGTTAATAAAAAAGACATTGAAGATTACTTTGGCTATGAGACACTGAAAGTGATCGCTCGTCAGCCATTGGCTTTAACCGATACAGCAGATAAGTTTGATGCTATGATCTTTGTTCATGGCGGCGGCTACACAGGCCAGGCAGGTGCCATCAGACATGGTATCGCCAGAGCTTTATGCGAGGCAGACAGAGAAGCCTATCGTCCGGCCCTTAAAAAAGCCGGTTACCTCACCCGTGACCCGCGTATGAAAGAGCGTAAGAAACCGGGTCTCAAGAAAGCCCGTAGAGCTCCCCAGTTCTCCAAACGTTAATTGGCGGACTTTGGAAAACCCATATCGGAATCAAGAGATTTTTCCTTTTGGAAAAATCTCTTTTTTTGTAAGGAGGTTTTTAAATATGGATAAGTACACATTTGATGATTATCTGAAGGAACCCCGGTCTTTAAGTTTCGACAGAATGACGGAGCTGCACCGTCAGCTCATGGCGGAAATAGGAGATGATCCCGACGCGGGAGAACTCTATGAAGCCCTGTTGGAGGAAGCCACGAAATACGCGGAAATCCGCGCCTCCTGGCCTCTGATGTCAAGGGAGGACAGGATGGCTGAAGATCCGTCACGGACTGCCCATCATAATTCGGTGATCAGTCATTATGATATGCTGGCCAGATTTCTCGGAAGACAGGGGAAAGCAGCCGGCTGGAGAGAAGAACTGGGGGACGAGAAAGCAGACCGGTATTTTCGGAAGACCATGGGCGATTTTGCCTGTTTTCTGGTCTTCATCAATAGTCTTATGGCCAGATGACAAAACAGAACCGACGGGTTAAGCCGGAATGACTTTACCCGCCGGTTTTCTTTATTCCTGATCAGTTATTACACTTATTCATCTGTCAGCCCGGAAACAGGGGATTACTCCTCATCACACAGAAAGTAGTGACCCAGGGCATCGGCAGCCTTGATGGCAGCGGCAACGGAAGCCGGTGTCACTTCGAAAGGCATGTTATGCAGCGTGTCGTTGTCGGCACAGGCAAGCTCCGCAACAGCCATGCACTTCTCATCGGTGAGCTCTGCAACACCAAGTTCCTTCATGGTTACGGGCAGCCCGA
This sequence comes from uncultured Lachnospiraceae bacterium, assembly GCA_902782815.1. Taxonomy (GTDB): domain Bacteria; phylum Bacillota; class Clostridia; order Lachnospirales; family Lachnospiraceae; genus Anaerobutyricum. Next base: position 1,764 of record CACZOS010000192.1, read on the forward strand.
CTTCGATACAGAATTCAATGATCTCAGCCAGTTCGTCCTCCGGCATGTCCTCAAGTACCAGCTGTACCAGTGTTCCGAAGGCAACCTTTTCTCCATGATACATATGATGGCATTCTTCCAGAACGGTCAGACCGTTGTGGATGGCATGAGCGCCGGCAAGACCTGCACTCTCAAATCCGATACCGGAAAGGAGGGTGTTGGCTTCGATGATCTTCTCAACGGCAGGTGTACATGCCCCTGCTTCCAGAGCGATCTTTGCCTTAACGCCTTCTGCCATCAGGGTGTCGAAACATAATTTTGCGATGGCCATGGAAGCCTCGGTGGCTTTACCGCCGGCACAGGAAGTGGCATCGCTCTGCAGGCAGGCACGGGCTTCAAAATAGGTAGCCAGGGCATCACCGATACCGGAGACGGTAAGACGGGCCGGGGATTTCACGATAATATCCGTATCCATCAGGACCATGTTCGGGTTGGCCGGCAGTAAGAGATATTCTTCGAAAACGCCATCATCGGTATAGATAACGGACAGGGCGCTGCAGGGCGCGTCGGTGGAAGCGATGGTGGGGACGATGAATACCGGTTTGCCTGCCTGATAAGCTACGGCTTTAGCGGTATCAAAGATCTTGCCGCCGCCGATACCGATGGCAAGGTCACAGCCTTTCTCCTTAAAGATATCCGTAAGCCGGTTGATCTCTTTCCAGGAACACTCACCGTTGAAGTATTCAAAATCGATCGCGCAGTCTACATCCTTGAAGCTGGCTTCAATCTGATCACCAAATCTTTTCTTTCCTCCCTTACTGATGAGGATGAGGGCGCTTTTTCCGTATTTTGCCGCGTATGATCCCAGATTGTTCATCTCTCCGGCACCCTGGACATATTTTGATGGTGCGATTAAGATTTTAGTTCCCATGATAATACCTCCTTGACAGTGCATTGCAATATTGCTGTATACACTATCATCTTAGGTATTTTTTGTAGAAAAAGTCAAGATAATTCCTCTTGTTTTTGTATAATTTATTGCAATTTCCCTTTATTTTACAACAAATGATTCCTCTTAGAGCAAAAGATAATAACAGGGCTTTATTCAGATTTTATCACTCCCGGCCAGGTCCCAGGCGGTGACAATGCCCAGAAGCTTTTCCTCCTCACCACCCTTTCCGGTGATAAAAACCATGCCGATCCGGGCACCCTGATCCAGGGCTTTATGGAAAAGGTTTGCCACATCGGAGATCAGGGTATTCTTGCTTACAAAGGCGTACCGTTCCTTGCGGTGGCTCTCCCTGGTCAGGTAGCTGCGGATATCTCCCAGGGTCAGGGTTTCCGGTATGGAGAATCCCTTTTCCATGACAATATACTGGACGATGGATTTCTCGCTGAGGACCCCTTTTACCACCCCATCCTTCAGGATGGGCACATTTCCGAAGGAGTGTTCGTTCATTTCCCTTAAGGTCTGGATCACATTGTCCTCCAGGGATTTGTAGAGGATCTTCTCCACCGGAACAGCGATGTCCATGATCACGGGAGGCATCTCTATCCGGCCGGTCACTGTTTTTAACAGCTGAATCATCCGGTCGGAGGGTTCCACGCAGAACTGGTCGTCCACTTTAGGCTTATGGGCCAGAAGGTTTCTCACTTCCCTGCAGTACTTCAGCTCATCGGTCAGGGAGCGGAACTCCCTTTTGGCGGTGAGGTAATTGATGGCGGAGTCCCAATTATCCAGATTATATTTATTCCGGATGGCGTATTCCAGTTCCCTGTAGCATTCCAAGAAGATTTCTGCATTGCTGTTTTTCATGATGAATCTCTCCTGTTGAGGCGCCTGTTTGCGGATTGTCTTTCTATCAATGAATATAGTGATTTCATCCCGGTCCGTCAAGTTTGGATATCAGATGGGAGGGGACTCTTTTCTTTCAGCCTGGAGACAGGCAGCTTCTTCGGAAATTAATCTTGACGAAAAAGGTTCCATGGCTGAAAATGTAAATATAAAGATAAATCCTTATGGATATAGGTTCCATAGAAGAGAAAAGGAGAAGTAAGAGATGAAAATTGTATTTCTGGATGCGGCTACTTTGGGAGAGGATATAGATCTTTCCGGTTTCCATGCCCTGGGCGAATTTATCACTTACCCCTCCTCCACACCGGAGGAAACACGGGAGAGGACCAGGGATGCCCAGGTTATCCTGGTCAATAAGGTCCTGGTAAACCGGGAGACCATCGGAGAGGCATCCCGGCTTAAATTTGTATGTGAA
>CACZOS010000193.1 GCA_902782815.1 uncultured Lachnospiraceae bacterium
CCCCGCTGACCAAGAAGAGAAAGGATAGAAGCCATGAGTAATTATGATACGATTGATCCCCTGGAGACCATGCCCCCTGCCAAAAAGAGCATGGTGATCTTTTTCCTGGTGGATACCTCCACCAGCATGGAGGGGAGTAAACTGGAATCCCTGAATAAAGTTATGGGAGAGGTGCTTCCGGAGCTGATCGGAGTGGGCGAGGCAGGAACGGACGTGAAGATCGCGGTCCTTTCCTTTTCTTCCGGATGCGAATGGATCACACCCGAGCCGGTCCTCATCGAGGAGTATCAGAGATGGGAAAACCTGGCCGCGGAGGGTGTTACCGACCTGGGAGAAGCCTGTGAGGAACTCTGCAGCAAACTGTCCAGAAAGAGTTTCCTGAGTTCTCCTTCCCTTTCTTATGCACCTGTGATCTTTCTGATCACCGATGGCTATCCCACAGACAATTATAAAAAGGGGTTTGCCATGCTGAAGGAAAACCGCTGGTTCAAATACGGGCTGAAGATCGCCCTGGCCATCGGTTCCAATGTGGATCTGGAAGTCCTTGAAGAATTCACGGAGGATGAAGAACTGGTCCTTCAGGCTTATGGAGCGGATATGCTCAAGAAACTGGTCCGGGAGATTGCCGTGACCTCCTCCAAGATCGGCAGTGCCAGCATGGAGCTGACAGAAGCCCATGGAGTGGAACGCAGTCCGGAGGATGTGGCCGGAACCAAGAAGGAGGCCATGATCGAGGCTGTCCAGGAAATGAAACAGGATATTCTCGGTCTGGATGAACTGACTGACCTGGCCGACATGGATATCGAATTCGATGAGGGATGGTAGGATGATAAGAGGCATTCATGCTACGGTGATCGGGGACAGCCATATCAGGAGGCACACGGTCTGCCAGGACAGTTCCGGGGTCTATGCGGATGAGGATTTCGGCATTGCCGTGGTGGCTGACGGTCACGGCAGCGCCAAACATTTCCGCTCTGATGTGGGCTCCAGGTTTGCCGTGAAGATCTCTGTGGAGCTTCTGAAAAAATATATGAGCCAGCCTGATTTTAAGAATCAGTTTAAACAACATCCGGAGTTTATCCTGCAGCAGATGGAAAAGCAGATCCTCATGAAATGGCGGGAAGCCGTTGAGGAATACCATAAGGAAAATCCCCTGCAGGATGAGGAGAGGGGATCTCTTACCGAGGAGGAGATGGCCAGGATGAGGATTCCCGTTATCTACGGGAGTACGGTACTGATCGCCGTGATGGCGGAAGGATTTTCCTTTGGTCTCCTGCTGGGGGACGGGGGTTTTGTGGTTCTCTCCCGGAAGGGAAGGATATTTATCCCCGTGGAGGATCCCAATTCCCATGCCAACTATACCTCTTCCCTCTGTAATACCAATGCCTGTCTGTATTTCCAGCACTGGTATTCTGAGGAGGAACCTGCGGCCATGTTTGTATCCACCGACGGTCTTTTCAAATCTTTCGCCAGTGAGGAGGATTTTCTTAAATATCACGGACTGATCGTCCAGATGCTCGGTGATCCCGAAAAGGCAAAGAAGAGTCTGAAGAAAAATTTTGAGAAAAGGACCCGGGAGGGAAGCGGGGATGATATCTCCATAGCCCTGATCTATGAGGACAGGGAATAGGAACATAGGAGGAGAAAGCCATGAAAAAGAAAGCAAGTGTTATCCTTGCCAAATGTAATCAGGAGAAGAAACTTTATGGCATTCGGATTGAAATGCGGGATAATGACTGGGTGAGAACCTGGGCATTTAAACTGAAAGAGGAGATGGCCCAGAAGGAGGGATTTGACAAGACCACCTTCAGCGGCAGCTTTTTTACCGATGACGAGTATCCAGGCTGTCCCTGGTGCGGGGCAAAAAAATGTTTTATCTGCGGCAGCTGCGGCAAGGTGAACTGTTATGACGGAAGCGATAAGGTTAAATGTAACTGGTGCGGTGCCGGAGGAACTGCATACAGTGATGATTCTGCGATAGATGTGACCGGCGGGGGATATTGAGATTCCTCACCTGACAGGAGAAAAGGGAGAGAAATATGAAAGAATCCATCAACAAAATTATTCTTGAGGCATCCCGGGAGATTGCCAGGACATGTGAGGAAAAAGATTACATTGTATCCAATGCGGGAAGACATTTGCCGGACAGAGGGAAGATCATCGAGATCGTAAAAGAGATGAGAAGAGTGGTTTTCCCCGGTTATTTCGGCCCGGAAAACATTACTCTTATTTCCCCGGAGAATTTTATCGGGGAAAGGATTGCCAGCATTTACGAGGCACTGAAGACCCAGGTGGCCCAGGCCTACCACTACCGGGATTACGAGAAATACACCGGTTTGGAAATCGACCGCAAGGCGGAGGAGGTCTGCGCGAATTTTATCCGCAAACTTCCCTACATACAATCTATGCTGATGAAGGATGTGGAAGCGGGATTCTATGGTGATCCCGCAGCCAAGAGCCGGGAGGATATCATCTTTTCCTATCCGGGGCTTCTTGCGATCTACGTTTACCGGATCGCCCATGAATTCTATGTGCAGGATGTGCCTCTGATCCCCAGGATCATGACCGAGTATGTCCATGGCCGGACGGGTATAGATATCAACTCCGGTGCCAACATAGGAGAATATTTCTTTATCGACCACGGAACCGGTATCGTA
>CACZOS010000194.1 GCA_902782815.1 uncultured Lachnospiraceae bacterium
CAGGGAATTACGATTGACAATGTAAAATCCTTTTTTTCCATATTCTGTCCTCAGCCTGTTTATTTTACATGATATACAAGAAACATTGAACCCGGATCATCGACTGTTTTGATCAATTCATACGTATGCCCATTGCAGTAAAATGATTTTTCGGGAGAAATTCCGCTTTTCATTGAGATAACATATTCAGGATCATAGGTACAGTTCATGCATTCCCCGGCCGGATCCGAAGTCAGATGCACGGCCTCAAAACCGGTTCCATTTTCACTCAGGTACAGCATCAGCGGGTACTCAAATACAGAGGAATTTGTAAAAAAACCAACTTTTTCAATCTCATGACCCGACTTTTCAAGTTCGGAAATAATGGACGCATAGAAAGCTTTTTCACCGGGATTTTCACGGAAATACTGTTCCTGACGGGCCGCGCCGTGACTGCCGGCTCCTTCTGCGGCGATTGCCCCATGATAATTCCACGACAGCATCACATTGACGGCTGTAAATACCGCAAATAAAATCCATGGAATCACATATAACCCCGTTCTGACATTTTTGCGTGAATCCATTTCATTCAGCAGATATCCGCATGCTGCAGCTGACAGAATGCATGAATGCAGCATCAGGCGGCTGCCCCAGGGCTGCCATCTTGTAACGCTCATGGTCATCAGAACGGACAGCAGGAGGCACAGGATCAATGACCCGTATCTGTTTTCAGATCTGTTTTTCTCATGCGGCAGAAAGCACAGCAAATAGACAATCGTCACTATGATTGTGAGCAGAATGATCCCGGGAGCACCGGCCAGATCCATATTATTGGAATAATAGACGGTATACTCTATTCCGCCGAATGAAATTACTTCGGCATTCAGGTCTGCCCCCAGCAGCGAGGCAAGTTTCCGGCCCAGCAGAATCCATTTTGATCCGGTATAAGGCAAAACAGATAAACAGCCGAAATTCTTATAAACATTCAGCAGGATATACTTCGGATTCCATGTTCCTGTGGCAATCATCCCCATATAATCTGAAGCCATGATATCACCGGCAAATTCAACATTCCGAAGCCAGGTCGGAAGAACCATCACCAGGATTGTGATTCCGCAGAAAACAACATATTTCCCGAGAGTAAGCAGAGAATCACGGCACCTGATTCTCCTTGCCAGCACCCAGAGGATCAGCAGCACGGATGAGATACACAGGTTCGGTTTGGAAAGGTATGTAAGCGCAACCGAGACAGCCAGCATAAACATCTGGAAACAGTCGGCTTTATTGTTCCCGAGGTGTTCCTTCTTTGACAGGAGCACAACATAATACAGTGTGGCCATCAGCCAGCAGGCCGCAAACAGGTCTGTCTGCGTGGAAATGCTCTCAGCCAGTACAATGTTCGCTGTCATGTAAATAACGGTGCTGATCAGCCGCCACACACGTATGCAGCCCATTTCCCGCAATACTTCCCACAGAATGATGCCGTTGAAAACAAATGCTTTGTACTGCACCAGATTTGCGAACTGATCACCGCCGCACAGCAGCATCCAGTGCAGATTGTTGTATTCCGCAAGCACCGGGGAAACATTCTGCCGGATGATATCGGTCGCATAATAATCAACAGAATGATGCTGGACCCACATCATGATCCGGGGAAGGTGGTAAGTCATGGAATCGTAATTGTAGGGGACAGTAAAGCAGGCAAACACAAACTGCACTGCCGCAATAACGATAATGACGGCTGCCAGAAATGTCTCCGTTTTGTTCTCCAGCCTGAAGCGGAGACGGACACCAGCGGGTTTCCCCCGTTTCTTCAGAAACACACAATAAGCCGTCAGAAGAGCATCATAAATGATCCAGGCAAGCAGAATCCCGGGAAAAGAGATCATTCTGAAAACACTCAGTATTTCCGTCATTCCAAACAGGATCAATTCCCAGAACAGAAGACCGGTTATCAGACCGCCGAAACTGCTGTTGTTTTGATCATGGAACACCCGGATTGTCAGGAGCTGAGATAACAGAAAAACAATCATGCCGAAATAATGAAGCATAGCAAGATTATAGCATATGCCGCATAGATACAGTTTTCATTTCCGGACCGCCCGCACCATGGATACCGGTCCGAACTTATCCCGGACAAAGGAAAAAAGTGATATAACTATCTATGATGAATAAACTCTTATTGAAATCACTTTTTATATTGCTGATCAGCCCGGTTGTCTTCACCCTGCTGATGATCGGTGTATATTCTCTTCCTGTTGAGCCCATGTTCACGCATGCGGCCGCATCAGTCGATGTCTACCAGGAAAACAGGATCGATTACTGGACCGGGCTGGAGAATTCCTATTTTTCCAATATGGAACCATATACGGATTATCTCATGATCAATACC
>CACZOS010000195.1 GCA_902782815.1 uncultured Lachnospiraceae bacterium
GATGGCCGTCAGCGGATCATGACCCTCCGCCTCCTGTGGAGGATATCCGGGGAGAACCATCTCCGGCTGGAGATGGAAGCGGAAAAGAACAGGGATTTCCCGGACCTGCCCCGTTTCGGAATCCGTCTGATGGTCCCGGGAGAGATGGACCGGCTGGAATACTTCGGGCTGGGTCCCACGGAATCCTATATAGATAAACATCGCGCGGCAAGTCATGGACTCTACCGCGCGAGGGTAAAAGCGCTTCACGAGGACCATATCCGGCCTCAGGAAAACGGCAGTCATGCCGGCTGCGATTATATTATGTTAAAGGGGAAAGAGGCTGATCTGCTGGCTTTTGCAGATGAGCCATTCAGCTTTAACGCTTCGGTCTACACTGAAGAGGAACTGACCGTCAAAGCCCATAATCATGAGCTGGTCCCCTGCGGGTCCACCCTTCTTCACCTGGATTACCGGCAAAACGGGATCGGTTCTGCCAGCTGCGGCCCTCCCCTGCGACAGATCTACCGCTTTGACCATGACCGGTTCAGCTTCGCTGTCGAGATCTTCTTCCGTTTTCCTGTTTCCTGAGGGATCTGGTCGTCTTGAAGATGGTGGAGCAGACGATCTTGATCACTGCGAATATGGCAAAAAGATAAAGGAATCCGGAGATGCCGGAGACGATATCTTCAAAATCCATGACCCCGGTTCCCGTGTAGCCCTGACCGATCTCAATGGCGAAGGTCATGACCAGCATGAGGGTGAAGACATAGAGCCAGGCCACGGCCAGGATATGGTTTTTTGCCAGGAGGGCGAAAAGGGGGTAGATGACCAGGAGCAGGGCCATGCCCACGATGCCGATGACCCAGAAATGCAGCTGTTTGTCGGTCAGAGTCCCTTCGTAACCGTTGTTCCAGCTTAATATTTTTGTATGGATGTCGGTGATATAGCCGATGATGGTGTAGATCAGTTCCCGCATGATGGATTTCATCTCCTTTTGTTTTTCCTGGCCCCTATTCTACCATCGGGATCCGGAAGAGGGAAGCGATGCAGTTTACGGGTTTTTTCGGTGGTGGATTCCTGCAGAGATTCATGGTATACTGAAAAAAGATATAAAATTATATAAAAAAATATAAGGAATATTGACCAAACGGAGGGAATATTGTGAAAAAGTGGAAGATAACCGGGATAATCATTGCCGCAGCTGCTGTCATTCTGGCCGCGGTCTATCTCGCGGGACGCTATTATTTTATGAGTCATTTTTATCCCAAAACCACCGTAAACGGGGTGGATGTCAGCCTTAAGACGAAGAAGGATGCCATGTCCGAGGTGAGAAATAATCTCCGGAGATATGTACTGAATATCCAATATACGGATAAACTGAATGCGGAATCCACCAACAGATCCATGATGATCTCCGCCAACAACTGCGGTCTGGAGTACACCGGCACGGACGAGCTCAAGAAGCATCTCGAAGACCAGGAGGAACAGTACTGGTTCCGGGATATCTTCTCCCGCCACGACCATAAGGCCATGGGCCTTAAGATCAATGAGGAGAGGCTCCATGAGGCGGTCAATAATCTTTACTGCATGCACCCGGACGATCCCCAGGCCCCTGTGGATGCCAAGATCGTCCTGGACGAGGAGAAGAAAGAATATACCGTTGTGGATGAGATCATCGGCAACACTGTGGAGCCGGAGACCTTCTATGCCGCTGTGGAGAAGGCGGTATTATCCGGGAATACGAGCCTGGATATGACCACCAATGCATACTATGTCCAGCCTGAATACCATGCCGCGGATGAGGTTGTCCAGAATGCCAAGAAGACCCTGGATACCTATATGGCCACGGTGATCAACTATGAGGATTCGGGCTGTACCTACACTCTTGATAAAACAAATATCTGCACCTTTATCACCATCGGCGATGACTTCGGGATAAGCCTGGATAAAGAGGTCATGAAGAAATTTATCTCCGACAATATATCCCCGGTCTTTAACACGGTGGGCAAATCCCGTACCTTTGATTCCCCGGGAAGCGGGCATTTCAGCATCTCCGGGGGAACCTACGGATGGCAGGTGGGTCTGCTGGATGAAAGAGCGGCTATGATCGAGGATATCAAGGCGGGCCAGACGGTGACCCGTGAGCCCAAGTATCTGCAGGATGCCGCCCTCAAGGACAGGACCTATGATGTGGGAGACAGCTATATCGACGCCAGCATTTCCAGCCAGCATCTTTGGGTTGTGGAGAAGGGCAAGGTGACCATGCAGTCCGATTTCGTGTCCGGGGATTCCTCCAAGGGAAGGGATACAGACAAGGGAATCTATATGATCGAGAAGAAACAGAGGAACTATTCCATGAGGGAGAATCCGGTCACCGTTTCCTACTGGCTTCCCTTCAATCTTGATCTGGGTGAGGGTTTCCATGATGCCTCCTGGAGGAGAAAATTCGGAGGAAGGATCTATACTTACAGCGGATCCCACGGCTGCATCAACTTACCCCCTGCTTTTGCCAAAAAACTCTATGAACACATAAAAGTGGGCTTCCCTGTGGTGATCCACTGATCAGACATGTTGAGGAATGAGTATGATCAAAGTAGAAAACCTGTCCTATTCATTTCCGGAGAAGGATCTCTACCGGAAGATATCTTTTAAGATAGAAGAGGGCGACCATGCCGTCCTGATCGGAAGCAACGGGACGGGAAAGACTACCCTTCTGGATATGATCGTAAATGGGGAGGAGTACCTCTACACCGGCAGGATCCGTATGCCGGAGGGCCTGAAGACAGGCTATGTGAGTCAATACGTCGAACATGACCGGGATATCATCTGCCCGGTCTTTGACTATCTGGCCCGGGATTTTGAGGATATGCTCAAAGAACAGGATGAACTTTGCCAGGAGATGGAGAAGGCGGAGGATATTGAGGATGTTCTGCAAAGATATCAGGAATGTCTGGATGATTTCGCTTCGGTGGACGGTGATAATTATGAGGTAAACATCCACAGGCAGCTCAAAATGGCCGGTCTGACCCGGATCTCCCGGGTGCCGGTCAACCGCATCAGCGGAGGGGAGTTCAAACTGATCCGTATCATCCGGGGGATGATGCGTCATCCCGGCCTTCTGATTCTGGACGAGCCGGATGTCTTTCTGGATTTCGATAACCTGGCCGGTCTCCGGGACCTGATCAACGTCTATCCCGGAACCATACTGGCGGTTACCCACAATCGTTTTCTCCTGAATCATTGTTTTGACCGTATCCTCCATCTGGAGGGTGGGGACATCCAGGAGTTCGAAGGTTCTTATCCGGCCTATCAGCTGGCCCTGCTTTCGGGAAAGATCGAGAGGATGGAGGGGGCTGCCAGGGACCGGGAGGAGATTCTCCGCCAGCAGAAGCTGGTGGAACGCATGCGGAAAGAAGCAGCTTACATTGATAATCCCGCCAAGGGAAGACAGGTAAAAGCCAGAGCATCCCTCTTAAAAAGGCTGGAGGAAAATGCCATCAAGGAACCCTTCCTGGAGCTGCGTCAGCCGGAGTTCAGGCTCTCTTCCCCGAAGGATGACATGCCGGTAAATGCAGACGACCCGCCCGCAAACCCGGAATCTGTCAGGCTACTGGAGATCAGAGACTACCATCTGGCTTACGAGGATGTTCTTCTGGATAAGGTTTCCCTGACCCTGGAACCCGGGGTCAAAGCTGCCCTGGCCGGGCCCAACGGTACAGGAAAGACCAGCCTGCTGGAGGAAATCTGGCGGCGGAACCGGGATGAGATGTCCCTGGGATTTATGTCCCAGGTCTATCATGAGTCCTTCTCACCGGAGGACAGGGTGGAAGACCTCTTTGGGAAGCAGGGAACGGATGTCCCCGCAGACCTGGAGAAGTATCTGGAAAACTATTGTTTCAGCCCGGAGATGGCCGGACAGAAGATCGGACAGCTGTCCGGAGGGGAGAGGAATCTTCTCCAGCTGGCCCTTCTGGGTGTAAAAGAATCGGAAGCTTTGCTGCTGGATGAGCCCAGCAGTCATCTGGACCTGCCCGGCCAGGCCGCCCTGGAAAAGGCGATCCGGGAATATCCCGGGACGGTGCTCATGGTCTCCCATGACTTTTACACCATCGCGAACTGTATGGATCTGGTCTTTTATGTGGAGGACAGGGATATCCGCAGGATGAGTGCCCGGGCATTCCGAAAGATGATCTACCGGCGATATTTTCCCAGCCAGTCGGTGGAGACAGAGAAAAGAAAAAGAGAACTGGAAGACAGGATCCGGGCGGCTTTAAAAAACAAGGATACAGATCAGGCCGGAAAATACAGGGATCAGCTGGCTGACCTGATAGACGGGTAAATAAGGAGAGAGGGAAATGAAAAAATATGACGAGCTGAAATGGCGAACTGTTTCGAGAGAAAGAGTTCTGCATACACCGGTATTTGATGTTTATAAGCAGACGGAAGTGACGGATTCCGGCCTGACCGGAGAGTATGCGGGGATAGAAGCACCGGACTGGGTGGTCATTGTCGCGGTACACGGGGATAACTTTATCCTGGTGAGACAGTGGCGCCACGGTGAAGAAAATCTCACCCTGGAGTTCCCGGGAGGAGTGATCGACAAGGGGGAAGACCCCAGACGCACCGCCTGCAGGGAATTGCTGGAGGAGACCGGCTTCCGGGCGGGAAAGATGACTTTCCTGGGGAGGGTAAGTTCCAATCCGGCCCTCTTTAAGAATCATTTTTCCGTATTCCTGGCCGAGGATCTGGTCCAGACCGGGAAACAGCATCTGGATGAGGATGAGCTGCTTCAATATGAGGAGATGCCCATCAATGAGGTCATTCGTCATTACGGAGACGGGGAGTTTACCCATGCCTTCATGGGGACAGCCCTGGCCTTTTATTTCCGGCATCTGGGGGAGAAGAACGGAAAATGATCATCTGTTTGGAACCGGGAGGAGACAGAAGGGAAGCGGAAAGACTGGCTGAACGTTTGAATGTCAGTCTGTGTGAATCGGTTCTGCCTGCTCCCTCCGGATTAACTCTTCGTTTTCATTCGGGGGGATTATCTTTGCTGGGAGAAGGGATGGAGATGCAGGGGGACCTGACCTATATGATCCCCAGGATCAAAAAGGCCAATCTGGACAGGGAATACCTGGTCAGAGCTGCCCGGCTGAAAAATCTTCCGGAACATCCACAGGCTTTAGATGCCACTGCCGGCATGGGAGAAGATTCCCTGTTGCTTGCCGCAGCGGGCTACCGGGTGATCCTCTATGAATGTAATCCGGTGATCGCGGCTTTGCTGCGGGATTCTCTGCGCCGGGCGGATACGGTTCCTGAACTGAGGGAGATCGTCCGCAGGATGGAGCTAAGGGAAGAGGACAGTATAGAAGCCATGGACGTGCCGGGCATTTTTCCGGATCTGATCCTTCTGGATCCCATGTTTCCGGAGAGAAAGAAAAGCGCTCTGATCAAAAAAAAGTTTCA
>CACZOS010000196.1 GCA_902782815.1 uncultured Lachnospiraceae bacterium
CTCTTCATTCTCCTTATTATTCTCCACATCCAGATACTCGATCTGTCCTTCCGGATAGTTGGTGATGGTCACCTTCACCGGATCCAGCACAGCCATCATACGGGATTTTTTCAGCTTCAGGTCATCGCGGATGCAGAACTCCAGCATGGCGTAATCCACAGAACTCTGGGCTTTGGAAACTCCCGCCAGCTCGATAAACTGTTTGATGGATTCCGGGGTAAAACCGCGGCGGCGAAGAGCTGCGATGGATACCAGCCGGGGATCATCCCAGCCGTCCACGATACCGTCTTCCACCAGTTTCTTTATATAACGTTTGCCGGTGATCACGTTGGTCAGGTACATCTTGGCAAACTCGATCTGACGGGGAGGCTGCTCAAATCCCACTTCCCGGACAACCCAGTCATATAAGGGACGGTGGTCTTCGAATTCCAGGGTACAGATGGAATGGGTAACCCCCTCGATGGCATCTTCGATGGGATGGGCAAAATCATACATGGGATAAATACACCATTCATCCCCGGTATTGTGATGATGCATGTGAGCCACACGGTAGAGGATGGGATCCCTCATATTGATATTGCCGGCGGCCATATCGATCTTTGCCCGGAGGACCTTTTCCCCATCCTTGTATTTCCCTGCTTTCATCTCTTCAAAAAGGGCAAGATTCTCCTCCACACTCCGGTTACGGTAGGGGCTTTCCTTACCCGCTTCCGTCAATGTTCCACGGTATTCGCGGATCTCTTCGGGAGTCAGATCACAGACATAGGCCTTTCCTTTTTTGATCAGGGTTACGGCCGCCTCGTACATCTGCTGAAAATAGTTGGAGGCAAAGAAAAGACGGTCCTCATAATCCGCTCCCAGCCAGCGAACATCCTCGATGATGGAGTGGACAAACTCCGTCTTCTCCTTGGTGGGATTGGTGTCGTCAAATCTCAGGTTAAACTTGCCGCCGTATTTACAGGAGAGCCCGTAATTCAAAAGAATGGACTTGGCGTGGCCGATATGAAGGTAACCGTTGGGCTCCGGCGGAAACCGGGTCATCACATGGTCGTACACTCCCTCTTCCAGGTCTTTGTCAATGGCCATCTCTATAAAATTCTTCGATACTTTTTCTCTTTCTTCCATGAACAATCCTCCTGTATCCGGGACGAATTCTCCATCTCCGGACGTAATTTAGGTTTAATCATAGCACATTTTGCCCGTTGTCACAAGGCGGAGGGGAAAGATATTCCTTTTTCTCTCCTATCCTTTGTGGTATACTGGGGAAAACAAATGCAGACGGAGGAGATTTCATGATGAATCTGCAGATGAAAGTTAACAAGAGAAAAGTAACGGTGATCGGTGTAGGTAACGTGGGAGCTTCCATCGCCTATGCCCTGACCATCCGCAATCTGGCCAGAGAGATCGCCCTGATCGATATCAATGAGGAACGGGCCAGGGGAGAAGCCCTGGATATCCAGCACGGCATCCCCTATATGGGCATGGCCAATGTCTACTGCGGCTCCTACGAGGACTGCGCGGACAGTGACCTGGTCATCATCACCGCTGGCCGGAACCGCCGGGTGGGTGAGACCAGACTGAACCTGATCGAGGACAACAAGATGATCATGCGGGATATCGTGGACAAGATGCTTCCCCATCTCAACCGGGCCAGCACCGTCCTGGTGGTTTCCAACCCTGTGGATATCCTTACCTACAAATGCGCCGAATGGCTGGAAATGGATCAGGGACAGGTATTCGGAACCGGCAATATTCTGGATACTTCCCGTATGACCAGATACCTGGCGGATTATGTCCGGCTCAGCACCGAAGTGGTCAAATGCAACGTGGTGGGCGAACACGGAGACGGGCAGGTTCCCATCTGGAGCCGTGTCTCCATCGCCGGTGTTCCCATGGACGAATACTGTGAAAATGTAGGGCTGCGCTGGGATGAGGAAGTCAGAGACAGGCTGATAAAAAAGGTCAGAGGCCAGGGAGGCGAGATCATCCGGGCCAAGGGAAAGACCCATTACGGTATCGCCACCTGTGTCTGCTACCTGGCGGACGCTGTGCTGAACCAGCGTCTTACCATATCCACCGTCTCCTCCCCCTTCCACGGAGAATACGGGATCAGCGGAGTTTCTTTGAGCGTCCCCTCCATCGTGGGAGTAAGCGGTGTGGAACGGCGTCTGGAAGAACGATGGGCCGAGGAGGAATACACCAGGTTCTGCGAGACCGCGGAAAAGATCAAAACCTATTTATAGAAAAAGATTTATCATGTTGAGAAAAAAGGGGCATCGCTGCAAGCGATGCCCCTTGATCATTTTTATGTATGTCTTATTCTCCTGAGAGAGAATCTCAGTTGGCGGAATCCTTGAGAACAACGTCGTGGGCTCCTCCTTCCACGATGGAAACGGAGGATACCAGAGTGATCTTGGCCTTTTCCCGAAGTTCGGGAAGGGTCATGGCCCCGCAGTTGCACATGGTATGACGGATCTTGGATAAGGTGGTAGCCACACCGTCAGCCAGAGCGCCGGCATAGGGCACATAGGAATCCACACCTTCCTCAAAACTCAGTTTCTTGGAGCCGCCCAGGTCGTAGCGCTGCCAGTTTCTGGCACGGGCGCTGCCCTCTCCCCAGTATTCCTTCATATAATTTCCGTTGACCAGCACCTTGCTGGTGGGAGACTCATCGAATCTTGAGAAATATCTGCCCAGCATGCAGAAATCCGATCCCATGGCCAGAGCCAGGGTCAGATGGTAGTCATGCACGATCCCGCCGTCGGCACAGATGGGCACATAGATTCCCGTCTCTTCAAAATATTTATCTCTCTCCGCCGCAACGTCAATCACGGCTGTGGCCTGTCCCCGTCCGATTCCCTTGGTCTCCCGGGTGATACAGATGGAACCGCCGCCGATACCGATCTTGACAAAGTCGGCGCCGGCCTCGGCAAGATAGCGGAATCCTTCTCCGTCCACCACATTTCCTGCTCCCACCTTCACACTGTCCCCGTAATGGTCACGGATCCATTTGAGGGTGATCGCCTGCCATTCGGAATAGCCTTCGGAAGAGTCGATGACCAGCACATCCGCGCCTGCTTCCACCAGGGCCGGAACACGTTCGGCGTAATCCCGGGTATTGATACCGGCGCCTACCACGTACCGCTTGTTGGAATCCAGCAGGGATAAGGGATTGCTCTTATGGGCGTCATAGTCTTTACGGAAGACAAAGGCAACCATATGACCCTCCGCATCAACGATGGGAAGGGAATTCAGTTTATGATCCCAGATAATGTTGTTGCACTCCTTCAGGGAGGTGCCTTCCGGGGCAGAGATGATCTTGTCGATGGGGGTCATGAATTCCTCAACCCTGGTACGGGGATCCATACGGGTTACCCGGTAATCTCTTCCGGTAACAATACCCAGAAGCTTGCCGGTTCCGGTTCCGTCATCCGTCACCGCCATGGTGGAATGTCCTGTCTTTTCCTTAAGGGCCACCACTTCCGCCATGGTATTGTCCAGACGGAGGTTGGAATCACTCACCACAAAACCTGCCTTGGAGGTCTTGACCTTTCTCACCATCTCCGCCTGGTCCCCGATGGGCTGGGAAACATAGATAAAAGCGATCCCGCCCTCCTTGGCCAGAGCGACACCCATCTTCTCTCCGGATACAGCCTGCATGACTGCGGATACCATGGGGATATTCATGGTGAGAGGACATTCCTCCTCCCCTTTCCTGTATTTGACCACCGGTGTTTTCAGATCAACATTGGTGGGAATACATTCCTTGGATGAATAGCCGGGAACAAGAAGATACTCGCTGAATGTGTGAGATGGTTCCGGATAATAATAAGCCATAATGTCTGCCTCCCCTTTGTTAAAGCCGTAATTTTGATTGTCCTGTATCAACATGTTTAATATAAGGTAATAACATTTTAAGTGTATTAGCAATTATTTTACCAAGAATAAAATTGTTTGCCAACCCCCATAATTCAATAAAAAACAAGGAAAAAACAGGTCTTTTCCTGTGAAATCAGGATAAATCCCGCCTACCCGTAGCGGTGGGTCTCAGAGCCCACAAGCCGGTCTCCCTCATAGACAAGCTTCATGGTAAAGAAGCCTGCATCCTCCAGAAGCAGCTTTAAAAAAGCCCGGTCTCCCTCCCAGAGATTAAGGTCGAAAATCCGGTCCCTGGGGATCCAGTGAAGTTCTCCCTCCCGGCATTCTTTCAGCCGGCCCCTGAAGGAGGAGGCGGTAAAAAGGTACATATATTCCCCTTCGAAGCGGTCTGAAACAAAGGTGATCACACCCCGCAGGCGGTAGTCATCCGGAATAAGTCCGGTCTCTTCCCTGACTTCCCGGAGCATACAGTCCTCAGGTGATTCATTTTCTTCAAAATGACCTCCCACCCCGATCCATTTTCCCTGATTTTCATCATTTTCCTTTTTGTTGCGCAGCAGCATGAGGTAGGAGTCATCCTGCTCGATATAGACCAGCGTTGTATTTTTCATGATCCATCCTCCTTAGGCAGACGTCGTAAAAACCAGATCAGCATGATACAGGAAGGGACAGCCGACAGAACATAGGAAAGGGGCTGAGCCTCCTGGATCCCCGCCAGACCCCTGAGCCGGGCCAGAATGATCAGCAGGGGGATAAAGATAAGGCCGCTCCTTAAGGATGAAGTGACCGAGGCCTGAAAACGGTGGCCGGTGCTCTGCAGCATCATCTCCGTCACTGTCCCGAAGGGCATGAAGATCAGGGAAGCGCAATAAAGGATCAGGGCCCTGGTGCCGATCCGGATCACCTCCGGGTCATTGCGGAAGATCCCCACGATACTCCCTGCCCGGAAGATCACCGCCAGACTCACCAGCAGCAGCAGACCTTCCGCGTAGACCATGGTATAGAAAAAGGCTTTTCTGACCCTGGAGTAACGGGAAGCCCCGTAGTTGAAGGCACAGATGGGCTGGAAGCCCTGTCCGATCCCCAGGGCAAAGGAAAAGACAAACATGCAGACCCTGGAAACGATACTCATGGCGGAAACTGCCGCGTCCCCGTATATGCCGGCTTCCTTGTTCAGGATCATGGTGGCCACACTGGCCAGGGCCTGACGGATCAGGCTGGGAAACCCGGTGGCGCAGATGTCGAAAATCACCGAGGGTGACGCCGAGGCCTTCTTTAAGGAAAGCCGTGACTGGGTTTTCCCCCTCAGGAACATGGAAAGCAGGATAAAGAAACTGATATACTGACTGATGGCAGTGGAAAGACCCGCCCCGGCAATCCCCATACCGAAGCCGAACATCAGGATGGGGTCTCCGGCCATATTCAGGATGGACCCGGCAAGCATGCCGATCATACCCAGGGAAGCCTTTCCCTCATACCTGAGCATATTGTTCAGGACAAAGCTGGCCAGTACCGCCGGTGCCGCCGCCAGGATATAGGTGATATAGGTCCGGGCATAAGGAGCGATAGTCCTGGTACTTCCAAGAAGAAAAACCAGGGGCCGGATAAAAACAAGGCCCAGGATCATGATCAGGATACCGGATAAAAACGCACAGAAGAAACCGGTGGAGGCGATCATGTTTGCCCCCTCATAATCCTTCTTCCCCAGTCTTCTGGACAGGATGCTCCCCGAACCCTGGCCGAACATGAAACCGATGGCCTGGAGGATCGCCATAAAACCGAAGACCACCCCCACAGCCCCGCTGGCGCTGGTCCCCAGGACCCCCACAAAGGCCGTATCCACCATATTGTAGATACTGGTGATCAGCATGCTGATGATGGTGGGAATGGCCAGGATAACGATCAGCTTCTGCACCGGCGTTTCCGTCATCTTTTTAAACTGCTCTTCTCTCCTGTCCATCTTGCTTCCTCACTTTTAGTTCATAAATCAGTTATGTTATTTGTAAATATAACACTATATTTTATCATCAATCTCTATTCCGGATTTCTCCGTTTTATATTCCTTATCAGTATATCACAGGAAAAATGCTTTGGGGAAAGAAAAAGTAAGGAGATTTTGACCCTGACTGCCGATGATGCTATAATAAAGACATGGAAAAAGAAAAAAAGAAACCCTTGGACTGGACGGAAAATCAAACAGTCCATCGATTTTCAGGAAGGGAGGATCTGGGCCAATGTCAGATTTTCAGGAACGTTTAAAACAACTGAATGAAATGATCAAAAACAGCAAACATATCGTTTTCTTCGGAGGAGCCGGCGTTTCCACGGAAAGTGGTATCCCCGACTTCCGGAGCAAGGACGGACTCTATAATCAGCACGACGTACAGTTCGATGCCTACAGTCCGGAATATCTTCTGAGCCATGATTGTGTCTATCACAATTCAAAAGTATTCTTTGAATTCTATCGCCAGAAGATGGATACCAGACATATCGAGCCCAATGTAACCCACTATAAGCTTGCCCAGATGGAAAAAGAGGGAAAGCTGGACTGTGTGGTCACCCAGAATATTGACGGCCTCCACCAGAAGGCCGGCAGCCAGGTGGTCTACGAGATCCACGGAACGACACAGAGGAACTATTGTACCCGCTGCGGGAGAACGGTTTCTCCGGACTTCATCTTTGAATCAACAGATCCCATTCCCGTCTGCCCGGACTGCGGCGGTATGATCCGTCCGGATGTGACCATGTACGGGGAATCCCTCCCCGATGAAGCCTGGGAAGGAGCCATGAGATGCATAAGCCGGGCTGATCTCTTCATCATCGGCGGAACATCACTCACCGTATACCCTGCCGCCAACCTGGTAAACTATTTCCGCGGCAATAATCTGGTGATCATCAACCGGGACAGGACACCCCAGGACAGATACTGCAACCTGGTCTTCCATGAGAATCTGGGCGATGTGTTCGGGGCCATTGAGATCGGGTAATACTCACCCGGAAACCGTATCCTTCGAATATTACGTTCTTATCCGGAGCAGAAAAATGCCGCATCAACTGATGCGGCATTCACTATATCCATATATTGTATTGTTCCGGAAGGATTCCTTTATTCTACGGCTTCTTCTTCCTCAGCAGCTTCCTCTTCCATCCTGTCCTTGTTGCGGATCTTGGAAAGAAGAACAAGAACGACGATCAGCAGAAGAATCTTACATGCGGCATTGGCGATCACAAACCTGAAGTCTCCCGCGCCCACATTGGAGGTTGCCTCGACAATATCGGAAAGATTGGCTTCTTTAAAGTAATCATTGGCCTGTTTTACCACATCCTGCAGGAAACTGACGGTGGCATCACGGAATACTGTGGTCATGATCAGGCTGGCCACATTGAAGATCAGGGACAGGAAGATGATGATGGAAACAAAGAAGGAACTCTTTACCTGCACCAGACCCCCGCCGGCTACGGTCCTGGCCGAAACCACTGTCTTCTTCAGTCCTCCGAAGAAGAAAGCGCAGACGAGACCAAGTAAAACCGCGATTACGATAAGTGATGTGGATAAGGTGGAGTACTCCACATCTCCCCTGAGCTTCATGAAGATCCCCAGGATAAGCATGGTGATCACCGGGATGAAGCAGACGATAAGGTAGAGGGTCAGCACAATGTTGATCAGTGTGAAGCCCGGCCTGGTCAGCTTCTTTGCCAGAGCGGAGAAAAAGATCATGATCAGTCCGATATCGATCACCGCTTCAGGGATCTGGGCCGCGATAACCGCCGGAGAATGATCCTGAATGACCGGGATCACCAGGGTAGCAGTAAGGAGCAGGATCAGGAGCATCATCCAGGGGCTTCTGCATATATCGGTCAGCTGGTTTCTGATCTCCTCGGACTGCTTCTTAATGGAATTGACGATCCCCACTTTTTCACGGAAATCCGTCTCCGGATCATCACTGTGAATTCTGCAGTACTCCTCACCGATCTCCCGGTAAAGATTATCCAGTTTATACTTGCCGATGGGAACCTTGTCCTCGGTATAGACCTCATGAACAGGCTCATCGTCCTCATCGGAGGCGGGAACATACTCAGCAGGGACTGCGTCGCCGCTTCCGGCTTCCTCAGCGGGCACCGGCGGTTCCTCGGCTGCTTCTTCCACGATCACGGGCTCCTCCGCGGTAAAATCCACGGCAGCCGCTTCCTCAACAGGGGGAACAGGGTCTTCGGAATCCCCGGTTATGACGACTTCTACCTCTTCCTCCGCAGCCACATCCGCAGACTCATCGGGAACCAGGGTGACTGCCTCCTCCACAGGTACGTCAGAACTGTCGGCAGGAACATTCACTTCCGTTACTTCTTCAAAATCATCATTTTGAAGACTTTTATCCTTTCTGCCAAAAAAACTCATATTTTCCATCTCCTTAATTCATGTAAGTAGTCGTTATACTCCCTTTTATTCTAGCAAATAAACCGTAATATATCAATTTATTTTCGCATATTTTCAACCACATTTTTACTCTTCCGAAAAGGGCATGGTCAGGCCTATTGTATAAATATTACAGTTTTATTAAGAATCATGACAAATATATTAAAATATGTTAAAATGTGTCCATAATATGATTTTTTATAATGGACAAGGTTTTGATCATGAAGATAACTAAGAAGTGGATCACGAGGTTTGCGGCCTGCTCGGCTGCCGGTCTGGCCATCGGGCTTCTTCTTGCCGCCTACCTGATCCCGACAGAACTCCATGCCAACTACATACCGAAAGCCACCGTGTATGAGAATGATCCTCTTTCCGAAAAGGATTTTGAGGTTTATACCACTTCCCGCCTGGGCAGGGAGAAAAAGGTTGAGGACTACTCCATAAACCATGAGTTTGCCCAGGGTAACGGGGTGGTCAAGGTCTCCTCCGAAAATCCGGACCTGACCTGCAAGGTGGATCTTCAGATGGTTCCCATCGTCTCCTCCTCCATCACCTACAACGATATCTGCTATGAAGACCATATGGCAGACTACGAGCCGGATGTGGCCGAGATCCTCTACTATGAGGACGGTACCATGGAGACAGTGGCGGAAAACCAGATGAATGTCACCTGCGAAGAGGATGAAGAAGACCATGAGCTTACCATCACTGCCGCGGGAACCCACGATGTTTATCAGGAAAATGTGGATATCATTACGGTAAAATCCATCACCACAAAAAAGAAGGTATCCACAGAGAAAGCCCTGACTGCCAAAAAGCTGGACCTGACCATCAATTATTCGGACGGAACTTCGGTCAAGGCAAAGAAGAACGACATCACTTCAGACAAGATCAAACACCCCAAAGAAGGGGTCAATAAACTGAAATGTTATTACAATGATAAGGCTTATATTGTAAAAGTAAAAGCCTACACTCCCAAGCCCAAGGTCAGTTTCGACGGCTACGGCACCTTTGAACTGGAGTACTCCGCCCCCTATGATGTGGGTGTCGCCCGGCTCAACACTTTTGACGGGGTAACCTATTTCAACGGCCACAGGGAAACCTATTATTCCCAGAATACCCTTCCCGGAACAGCCCTTTACATTCCCGGAAGGCATGTGGCGGACGACGGTACCATCAGGGACGGCACAGGATATATCTGTGCCGCCGCAGACCCATCCTTCCACAGCAGATATGACGTGATCCTCACTTCCCTGGGTCCCGCGAAGATTTACGACAGCGGCTGCCCCTACGGCACCATCGATATCTATGTGGACTGGTGACCGGATCCCGACGGTGGAAAAATGACCGGAGCAAAATATGTTTATGACGGCCCGCCTGGCATGAATAGTCCTTTTCATGCCGGGTGGGTTTTTTTGTCCTGAAAATGCAGGGGCAGAATTAAAAGGCTGTCATCCGGAAGATATTGTGTTAAAATAAAGCAGAAAGGGAGAAAAACCCTGTATTAAGATAAGTAAACCCACAGGAGGTAACAGACAGAATGAACCGGAAAGTAAATGATTGGATCGAATCTCACAAAGAGGAACTGCTGGAGGATATAAAAGCCCTGTGCGCCATCCCTTCCGTAAGAGGTGCGGCAACGGAGGGCAGGCCCTACGGTGAAGGTCCGTACCGCTCATTGAATCTGGCACTTTCCCTGGCCGAAAAATATGGATTCAGCATAAGAAATTACGATAACCGGGTGGGTACGGCCGACCTGGATCCGGCTCTGCCCAGAACCCTGGATATGTTGGCACACACCGATGTGGTACCCGCAGGAGAAGGATGGACGGTAACGGAACCCTTCCGGGTGATCGAGAAGGACGGCAGGCTCTACGGACGGGGAACCAGTGATGACAAAGGCCCCCTCCTTTGTGCCATGTACGCCATGAGAGCGATCCGGGAGACCGGCACCAGTCTCTCCAAGGGAGTCCGGCTGATCATGGGGGCTGATGAGGAATGCGGTTCCAGTGATATCGCATACTATTACGGTATCGAACCGGAAGCACCCATGACCTTCTCACCGGACGGAGAATTCCCCCTGATCAACATCGAGAAAGGCCTGTTCCGCGGAAATTTCTCCCGGAGCTTCCCCGAGGATACCGGCAAACCCAGACTTCTTTCCCTGGAGGCGGGGATCGCTGTCAATGCCGTTCCCCAGAAGGCAGTCCTTCGCTTTGAAGGTCTTGATCTTCACACCCCGGAAGTCAGGGATATCCTCCGGTCCCTGGAGGAGGAATGTCAGGTAAGCTTCAGCATAAGCGACGACCAGGAGATTACCGTAACCGGTCAATCCGCCCACGCTTCCACACCGGAAACCGGAAGAAACGCGGGGCTTGCCGCAGTGATGCTGGCCTGCCGGCTGCCCCTGCACCCTTCAGAACAGACAAAAGCCTTAAGTAAGATACCCACCCTCTTCCCCTATGGGGTTACGGACGGATCAGGCATCGGGATCAGGATGGAGGACGAGGAATCTCATGACCTTACCTGTACATTGGATCTCTTCCACGTGGATCCGGTTTCCATGTCTTTCACCTTTGATTCCAGAACACCCATCTGCGCCAGCCGGGACAACTGCGAAAGGGTGGCCGGGAAAAATATAGAAGATGCCGGTTTTATATGGGATTCTCCCGGAATGATCCCTCCCCATGTGGTTCCCCCGGACAGTGATTTTGTCCGGACTCTGCTCAAAAGCTATGAGGATGTCACGGGCCTTAAAGGAGAATGCCTGGCCATCGGCGGCGGAACCTACGTCCACAATCTCAAAAACGGTGTTGCCTTCGGGGCAGTGATGCCGGGGATCGACACCAGGATGCATGGAGCAGATGAATTCTTCGATATTGACAATATCATCACCGCAACCAAGGTATTTGCGGAGGCCATTCAGAACCTGTGCGTTTAAAAACTGTCATCATGACATTGAGGAATACCGGCAGCCCGCTCTTAGAAAAGGATGAACAAATATGAGTAATATAATGGATATTATGGATGCGTTTTCCAAAAAGCAGTCTCCCTACACCGTCTCGGAGATCGAAAAAGCCCAGGCAAAAGCAAAGAAAACGGGACGGCCCTTCCTGGAAGTTCTCCAGGAAACCACCGGTAAGTACCTGGAACCCGGTCTTTCGGCCGGGGCAGATCCGGATGAACTGAATGAGATCAATATGAAGATGAGCGAGATGATCAACGCCGGGCTGAAAAAGACGGAAAAGACGGGAAAAAGCAGTCAGGCCCGGGATCTCTGCTCCTCGGCGGAAAAGGATATCCAGGACCTTCATCTCCACCTGGAACAGGATTTCGGCATCTCCCGCAAGGAACAGCCGGAACCTCAGCCTTCCCCGGCATCCCTTGACCCCCGGGCCTTCTCCGGCATAGAGGAGACCGCAGGCGGGAAAGTCTTCGGTCAGGAGACTTATCTCAAGAAGCTCGCGGTTGCCTTCAAGCGGCCCTTTATCCTCCCGGAGGAGGAAAAACACGCAAAGAACTGTATCTACATTTATGGTCCCATGGGATCGGGAAGACATTACGGTCTGAAAACCATGGCGGAGGAACTGGCCTCCCGTCATATTCTGGCAAAGGGAGATATCCGCACGGTGGACCTGGCCCGCTACCCATCCGCGGGAAAAGACAACGTCTTTCTCCAGGACCTTTATTCCGCCCTCTCCTCCCCTGCCCAGGTGATCCTTTTTGAGAATTACCAGGACTGCCATATCTCCTACCTGACCTATATCAATGATCTGGTGATCAGGGGAGAGTGCTATCTGCAGGACCGTTATACCCTGCAGAGGGGACAACTGGTCAATGTGGTCAACTCTTTTACCACAGAGACGGTGAGCACCTTCAACGCCTCCGGAAAGTACCTGGTCTTCATGGGAATAAAGGGTGTGGACGAGCTGGCAAATATCTTCGGCGCCCCCTTCGTCAATGCTCTGGGTGATGTATGCAAAACCGACAATCTCACGGAGGAAAGCTGGAAAAAAATCGCCGGAGTACGCTGGACAGAGCTTAAGGACAAGGCGGAAAAACAGCTGTCCTTCCTGATCGAAGCGGATGAGGATGCCATTCTTGCCGCGGCGGTTGCCGCCACCGGTAAAAACGCCGGTACGGCAGGCCTTCTGTCCTTCTTCGACAAACTTCAGAAAAGCCTGGCCACCATCAAACTGGAGGGGGATTACCCCAAGGATGCCAAAGTGCAGATTTCCATCATGGACGGGAAGATGTCCGCCGAGATTGACGGCAGGACCACAGATCTCATGGAGAATCTTCCGGCTGCCTATACCGGAGATGTGGAACGGGTTAAGAAAGAGATGGATCAGATCGTGGGTCTGACCAGGATCAAGGAATACATCTTTTCCCTGGAAGAGTATTATCAGACCTACAAAAAAAGAACCGAAGCCGGTCTGAAGGCTTCGGAAGTATCCAAGCATATGATCTTTACCGGCAATCCGGGAACAGGGAAAACAACCATTGCCAGAATCATCAGCCAGTACCTCAAGGCCATCGGCGTCCTGTCCGGAGGCCAGCTGGTGGAGGTTTCCCGGGCTGACCTGGTGGGCCGGTATGTGGGCCATACCGCTCCCCTGGTAAACCAGGTCATCAAAAGCGCCATCGGCGGTGTTCTTTTCATCGATGAAGCCTACTCCCTCTACCGGGGCAGAGAAGATTCCTTCGGCCTGGAAGCCATCGATACACTGGTGAAGGGGATCGAGGATAACCGGGATAACCTTATCGTCATCCTGGCAGGTTATTCCCATGAAATGCAGCAGTTCCTCACCGCCAATTCGGGACTGAAAAGCAGATTTCCCAACATCATTGAATTCCCCGACTACACCGGTCAGGAACTTCTGGATATCACAAAGATCACCGTGAAAAACAAGGGATATGTACTGGATCCCGCCGCGGAAGAAGATTTGCTGGCCTTCTACAACAAGGTGCAGGCGGAGCATTCCGACACTGCGGGCAACGGACGTCTGGTCCGCAACAAGGTGGAGGAAGCCATCCTCAACCAGTCCCGCAGACTGGTGGCTGAACCGGATGCCGACCTCTCTCTCCTGCAGTTGGGGGATTTCCAGCTGGATGAAATATAGCAGATCTTTATCCGGATCAGAGCATCTCCGCGATAAAAACGATCAGGCTGCAGACGATGGCCGTGGGGAAAAGACCCAGGCCGAAAGCTGCCGCGATGATCCCCCCGCCCAGGGCAAGCAGACCCGCCAGGGGCTCTCTGGTGGCCTCCATAATGGCGGGGAAGGTCATCACTGCCAGGGTCACATAGGGAACATAGTAAAGAAATGACTGGATGATGGGGTTTTCGATCTTCCTGCGGATCAGGGTAAGAGGAAGAACACGCAGAAGAAAGGAAACCCCGAACATGATA
>CACZOS010000197.1 GCA_902782815.1 uncultured Lachnospiraceae bacterium
TATTTCTCAATTATAACGGAGGTCAACCTGCTCTGCAATAAAAAAGATAAGAATGAAGTTTAATTTTTCAACCTTGCCAGTTCCTCCACCAGCTTCGGAATCGTTGCCTCAAAATCCACTCCATACCAAGGTTTCTTTTCATTGTGCATCGTCACCTCGATGGTATGAGCTGTATAATCTGCTGCCAGCTGCAGGGATAAGGGCAGTGTCAGGCCGTTCATCAGTCCGCCGACGGCCACACTGGAGAAAATATCCCCCGTCCCATGGTAGGCCGCCGGGACACGGTCATTCTGGTAGGCGAAATATTCCCCGGACACTGTATCAAAACCCATAACCCCCGTTTTTCCTTCACTCAGGGAAACCCCGGTAAGCGCTGTCTTCTTCGCCCCGAGACCGGACAGCCTTTCCAGAAGATCCTTCACGTAATCCTGCCCATACTCCTCCCGGTATTCGGCTCCGGTTAGGAAAGCAGCCTCCGTGATATTCGGGACAATAATATCCGCCGTCCCGCAAAGAAGAGCATTTCTCTTCGCATAGTTTTCATCAAATGCCGGATACAGCTTGCCGTTGTCTCCCATAGCCGGATCGACAAAAACCAGTGTATCTTCATCCCTGAATTCCCCGATCAAATCGATCACCGTGTCTATCTCCTCTTCCGTGCCCAGGTAACCGGTATAGATCGCGTCAAAGTGAATCTCTTCCTTCTTCCAATGAGCAGCGATAGGCCGAATCTGATCCGCCAGATCTTTCACAGTAAAACCCTTAAACATTGTATGAGTGCTCAGTACCGCCGTAGGCAGGATAACCGTCTCAACCCCCATAGCCGAAATCAGCGGCAAAGCAACCGTCAAAGAGCATTTTCCCAGACAGGAAATATCCTGGATCGTCAGAATACGTTTCATTTTTTCTTTTCCTCCTTCTTTTATTGATAAGAAAATATCGATATATTTTTTCTCTCGATATCTTTTCTCTCGATATCTTTTTATCCCGATACTTTTTATCTTGATATCTTTTATATCTTGATCTTATTTACCGATATTCTATTATCAGACATCCATTCATTAAAGTCCCTTTATCAGATATTCATTTATCGATATCTTATACCTGCGCCTTCCACAGGATACACTATAATCGTCATGAAAAACAGGTACAATTTTAATAATTTTTTAGAGTACAGTTTTATCCTTTCGGCGCCCCTGCCATAATAAACAAGGCGCATGGGTGGTTCTGTGGGACTTTATTGCGATACCATAAAGTCCCACAGAATCACCCATGCGCCTTGTCTGAAAAAAAGTTTTCCTTTACACTGCCTGAAAATAGTACCCAACGCCCCACTTGGTGTGCACATACTTGGGATCGCTTGGGTTCTTTTCAATCTTCTCCCGGAGCCTGCGGATATGGACATCCACCGTCCGTACATCACCCGGGTATTCATAGCCCCAGACCAGATTCAGGAGATTCTCACGGCTGTATACTTGATTCTGATTAAATATCAGGAGTTCAAGAACATCAAACTCCTTGGCGGTAAGATTGATCTCCGTACCGTCGATAAAGACCCGGCGGCTTTCACAGTCCATCTTCAGATCCCCGATCTCTATGGTCTTCTGTTTTGCCTCTTCCTCCTGGGCATTGGCCGAACGGCGCATGATCGCCTTGATCCTGGCCTTGACCTCCAGAATGTTGAAGGGCTTGGTGAGATAATCATCCGCACCGTACTCCAGCCCGAGGATCTTATCCATATCCTCACCCTTGGCAGTAATCATCAGTATCGGTACATTAGAAAACTCCCGGATCTGCTGGCAGACTTCCAGACCATCCATCTTGGGCAGCATCAGATCCAGCAGGATGATATCATACTTTGTTTCCTTTGCCATCTCCAGGGCTTCCTCCCCGTCATAAGCACAGTCCACCTCCATACCATCCTGCTCCAGGCTGAAACGCAATCCCTTCACGATCAGCTTTTCATCGTCCACTACCAATACTTTCCTGCCCATGATCTCCTCCCTGAAAGTCAGCCGGATGGAGGCCTACTCCACCGTGATCTGCTCCTTTATCTTTTCGTAGGTGCCCTGCTTGATCCCGGATACCTGCATAATATCCTCTATCCTGGAAAAACCACCATGGGCTTCCCGGTAAGCCAGAATTGCCTGAGCCCTCACCTCTCCGATCCCCGTCAGGGTCTGAAGCGCAGCCAGATCTGCGGTGTTCAGATTCACCTTGCCGTCATGGCCGTGTTCTCCACCGCTCACCGGCTGACCCTGAGCCTGCCCCGATAAAGCACTCTGCCCGTCTGCGCCCTGACCTGACACTTCCAGCCCCGCACCGTCCTGGCCTGCCGTTTCCTGTCCGCCGGTACTCTGGCCCGATGCTTCCCCTGAGCCTGCTCCTGCCAGAGCTCCTCCCATATCCCGGAATACATCCTGTGCCGAGGAAAGGACCTTGCCGGAAGAAGAGGGAAGCAAATCCGGCGTCTGCATCTCCCAGATCGAGGGGACATAGATCTGTTCCCCATCCTCCAGAACAGCTGCCTGATTGAGATAACTCGCTGCCGCGTCACGTCCCAGTCCGCCGGCCGCCTCGACAGCCTGGTAAATCCGGCTGCCTGCCGGCAGACAATAAACCCCGGGCCGAAGCACCTCTCCGCAGACATCCACGTAAA
>CACZOS010000198.1 GCA_902782815.1 uncultured Lachnospiraceae bacterium
GAATTCTGACCCCTCCTATGATCAGGGGTCTGTCTTCGGTGAGCCGATGGACATCATATCCGCTTCCAATTCTCATAATCATTACCTCTTCTGTTTTTCCCCGGCAGGCAGGGGAAGTGAATTCAGCGAACTCCTCTCATGACCGGAGTCACGGGGATCCCATGTCTGAGATTGAAAAAAACCGCAGATACACGATCTGCGGTTAAGTACATAGCGGGAACTGGATTCGAACCAGCGACACTACGGGTATGAACCGTATGCTCTAGCCAACTGAGCTATCCCGCCACAGTCATAAAGTAAAAAGTGGGACCTATAGGGCTCGAACCTATGACCCTCTGCTTGTAAGGCAGATGCTCTCCCAGCTGAGCTAAGATCCCACGTTGCCAGCGAACACAATTATATAATAATTGCAGGTCTTTTGTCAACCGATTTCCGGGAAAAAGAGCCCTTTTCTTCCCGGGAAAAACATGCCTTTACTGCTGTGTGCCGCGGATGATCCAGAAGATCAGCAGACCGATCAGGATAGGGGGCAGAAGGGCATTGAGCAGGGTTATCCCCACAAGGACCAGAGCGGCGATCGCCACGATGGTCCCCGCTCTTACCGCCAGATATTTCATCCGGTCGGCCGCGGGAAGTTGTCCTTCCTCCCGGAAGGTTTCATCCTCCGCATCGTAGTACCCTCCGGGACTTCCTGATACCGCATCCTCATGGGCGTCGATGATGGAATGGGCAATGAGTCTGGGACTCCCAAGAGAGTTCAGTACTTCTTCTTCGGTCTTTCCTCCGGCCATCTCCTCGCCGATATATTCATTGTAATATTTCAGGGTTTCCGCCAGTTCGCCGTCAGAGATCTGACCGGCCAGACATTCCTGCAGTTCATATAAAAAATCCTGTTTTGTCATAGATTATCCACTCCGCTTTTCTTCCCCTTTTCCTTAGAAAAGGAGATGGATGTTCAGTAAAACTGAAGATAAAGGGTCGTGTAGGGGATCTCCCCTATGGTCTGATATTTGACCGACCGGTAATCGGTATAATCAAAGAGAAAATCCATATTCCCTCCGGAATATATACTGCCGTCATAGTCTCCCACCATAAGCTGAAAATGATCGGGAGATCCATTTTTCAGGATTTTGACGCATTTCTCCTTGAAGGCATCATAATCTTCGCAGAAGAGACCGTTTTTTTCATAGTAGTTTTCTTTCATACTCCCGGCCGAAGGCCAGGATCCGGTATTCCATACATGGCCGAGTTCCGCCCTCTCGTCATTGATATTCAGGTAGGTGTAGACCACCCTGCCTTCCTGATCCGGAGAGGGGTCATCCCAGGTCACATCCACATGATACCAGTCCCCGCCGATCTTAACCAGATTCCAGGCATGGCTCTCTCCGCTTCCCGTGCCCGTAACGATCCTGTTCTCTATACCGGAGAGGTCACAGAGCAGCTTCATCCCGAAAGCGTAGCCGTTACATACTGCCTTGTGTGAGACCAGTGCGTCATAGCTTTCATGGGGTCTTACCTGTTCTTCATCCTCCCCCTCGGGAAAGCCGTAGGCGGTGTGAAGGACCAGATAATCATGGATCCAGACTTCCTTTTTATAATCGGACGCGTCTTTACCGAGATCCTCCTCCATGTCTTTTATGATCTTTGTGCAGGCATCCGCCAGCTTCGCAGCCTTTTTTCGGTCTTCGGGAATATCCTTCCCTTCCAGAAAATGCCCTTCCACATAATAATTGTCCGATATTTCCAGGGACAGGCTCATCTTTTTCCTGTGGGTAAGGGCAGACTCCGTGGATTCACAGCTTACTACGGTACCATAGTAACCGTCCATCATCCTGTTGATCTCCTGCACCTCTTCCACGGAAAGGTCTCCGGTGACAAAAGAAATCTCCTCCAGGCCTTTTTCAAGGGCATCCTCCACAAGAACGACCAGCTCATCCATGGTCCCGATCTCCTCCTCCTTCACACCGGAGAAAGCAAGCCCGGGAAGAGAATATACCAGGGAACAGCCTGTACACAAAGTTCCCGTGAAGATGAGGAATAAAGCGAGGAAAAAGGCGGTTATCTTATTCCTTTTCATGATTCATCTGCCTTTCTTTTCAATGATTACATCATAACAACATTGAAGGACAAACGCAACCATTTGCGCTTTACGGATTCTTACCGGAGTGTTTCCAGGCATTGGGGAGCAGGTTTATCCCGGTGTATTAAAAAACTACCACCATAGAAGATTCTATGGTGGTAGCAATAACCTTGATCTGCGGACCGGGTATCCGGGATTACATCATACCCATCCCGCCGCCGCCTGCCGGCATGGGAGGAAGATCTTCCTTGATCTCGGCCACAACGGACTCTGTGGTAAGCAGGGTTGATGCCACGCTGGTGGCGTTCTGAAGAGCGCTTCTGCTCACCTTTGTGGGATCGATGATACCGGCTTCTACCATGTTCACGTATTCTTCGGTCAGAACATCAAAACCGACACCTACTTCACTTTCCATGACCTTATTGATGATCACGGCGCCTTCAAGACCTGCGTTGACTGCGATGAAGAACATGGGGGATTCCAGGGCCTTAAGCACGATCTCGGCACCGGTTTTCTCGTCGCCGGTAAGACCTGCAGCCAGCTCTCTTACCTTCTTTGCCGCATGGATATATGCGGATCCGCCGCCGGAGATCACGCCCTCTTCCACTGCTGCCTTTGTGGCGGCAAGGGCGTCCTCAAGACGGAGTTTTGCTTCTTTCATCTCTGTCTCTGTGGCAGCGCCTACACGGATAACGGCTACGCCGCCGGACAGTTTCGCGAATCTTTCCTGAAGCTTTTCTTTATCAAATTCGGAAGTGGTGGACGCGATCTGGCTCTTGATCTGGGCAAGCCTTGCCTCGATCCTGTCTCTGGAACCTGCGCCGTCAACGATGACCGTATTTTCCTTCTCCACCTTAACGGATTTGGCACGGCCAAGCATATCCATGGTAGCGTCCTTGAGGTCGATACCCACTTCTTCGGAAATTACCGTACCGCCGGTAAGGATGGCGATATCCTCCAGCATGGCTTTTCTTCTGTCGCCGTATCCGGGAGCCTTTACCCCTACCACGGAGAAGGTTCCTCTCAGTTTGTTGACGATCAGTGTGGTGAGCGCTTCACCTTCAATATCCTCGGCAATGATCAGTAACTTGGCTCCGCTCTGGACGATCTGCTCCAGAAGGGGAAGGATTTCCTGAATATTGCTGATCTTTTTGTCGGTGATCAGGATATAGGGATCGGAGATCTCAGCCACCATCTTTTCCATATCTGTGGCCATATATGC
>CACZOS010000199.1 GCA_902782815.1 uncultured Lachnospiraceae bacterium
AAGGGTTTAAAGAGCTCGATCGCCATCTCCTTCGGGAGACCGCACTGATATATTTTCAGTTCAGGTCCTACCACGATAACAGAACGGCCGGAGTAGTCTACGCGCTTGCCAAGAAGATTCTGACGGAATCTTCCGCCCTTGCCCTTTAAGAGATCGGACAAGGACTTCAAGGCACGATTTCCGGGGCCGGTAACCGGCCTGCCCCGACGGCCGTTGTCAATCAGGGCATCCACAGCCTCCTGAAGCATGCGCTTTTCATTGCGCACGATAATATCCGGTGCTCCAAGCTCCAGAAGTCTCTTCAATCGATTATTGCGGTTGATAATACGGCGATACAGATCATTCAGATCCGATGTGGCGAATCTGCCGCCGTCGAGCTGGACCATCGGACGCAGATCCGGGGGAATCACCGGCACCACATTCAATATCATCCATTCCGGTCTGTTGCCGGACTCGCGGAAGGACTCCACCACTTCCAGGCGCTTCAGGATACGTGATCTTTTCTGCCCGGAAGCATTTTCCAGCTCCGCCTTAAGCGCTTCGCTGTCCTTGTCGAGATCTATCTCCATAAGAAGCTTCTGAATCGCTTCAGCGCCCATCTGCGCCTGGAAAGAATCCCTGCCGTAATCCTCAACCGCTTTCTGATATTCGTTCTCCGTAAGGATCTGGCCTTTGGACAGACGGATCATGTCACGGTTTGGCAGATATCTTTCCTCCGTATCGCCCACATCCAGCACGATATAAGCCCCAAAATAAAGGACTCTTTCCAATGCACGAGGGGACAGATCCAGGATCAGTCCCATGCGGGAAGGAATTCCCTTAAAATACCAGATATGGGAAACCGGAGCTGCCAGTTCAATATGGCCCATACGCTCGCGGCGGACAGAGGCTTTCGTTACCTCCACGCCGCACCGGTCGCATACCACACCTTTGTAGCGGATTTTTTTATACTTTCCGCAGTGGCACTCCCAGTCCTTGCTTGGCCCAAAGATCTTTTCACAGAAAAGACCATCCTTCTCCGGCTTTAAGGTCCTGTAGTTGATGGTTTCCGGCTTCAGCACCTCCCCATGAGACCACTCATTGCGGATCTTTTCAGGAGAAGCAAGCCCTATCTTCACGGCATCGAATGTCATTGGCTGATACGCTTGGACTGTCCTCGTTGCTTCTGCCATGTATTCTTGCCCCTTTCTTCATAAACAGGACAGAGGGAAGCATGCCCTCCCCCCTGCCATAACGCCCGCTGCTTTGGCCGGCAGCAAGCTTCCTGTACCTTCGGAACTGTCGATCAAGTACTGTTGTATTCAGACCCGGTGCAAGCCGGACCGCACGTCTTCCGGCGGCCGGCATCTGCTTTAAGTGCAGCCCTGGGATAATCAATCTGACATATCCTCATAGCCGCCGGCCAACTCAGCAACCATGGCGTCCGAGACATCATCCACATCAGCATCGTCATCTGACAAATCCTCAACGTTAGTCAGTTCACCGTCCGAATTGAATTCCTGGCTGGTAAAGCCGCTGCGTCTGAACTCCTGGCTGTCATTATGGCGGCCTCGGGAATCCCCTTCAATCACAGAACGAAGATCCGTATCCACATAATCCACATTCTCCGCAATCTCCACCTCGGTATTATCGTCGCGCAGAACACGGACATCGAGACCAAGCGACTGCAGCTCCTTTAAGAGAACCTTAAAGGACTCAGGAATACTGGGCTCAGGAATATTATCGCCTTTGATGATAGCTTCATAAGTCTTGACACGGCCGACAACATCGTCCGATTTCACGGTAAGAATTTCCTGAAGGGTGTAGGATGCGCCATAGGCTTCCAGTGCCCAGACCTCCATCTCACCGAAACGCTGTCCGCCGAACTGTGCTTTTCCGCCTAATGGCTGCTGGGTTACCAGGGAATATGGTCCGGTGGACCGGGCATGAATCTTATCATCCACCAGATGATGCAGTTTCAGGTAATGCATGTGGCCGATGGTAGTCGGGCCGTCAAAGAACTCACCGGTACGCCCATCCCGAAGCTGGACTTTCCCATCCCTGGAAATCGGTACGCCATGCCAGAGGGCTCTGTGGTCCTTATGCTCATCCAGGTACTGCATCACATCCGGGGCAAGAATATCAGCATATTTTTCCCGGAATTCTTCAAAATCATCGATGTTGACATAATCATTGGCCAGCTCAAGGGTATCCTGGATATCTTTTTCACTGGCACCGTCAAATACAGGAGTGGAGATATTGAAGCCAAGAGCCTTAGCCGCCAGGCTTAAGTGAATCTCCAGCACCTGCCCGATGTTCATACGGGACGGCACGCCAAGGGGGTTAAGCACGATATCCAAAGGACGTCCATTCGGAAGGAAGGGCATATCCTCCACAGGAAGAACCCGGGACACAACACCCTTGTTCCCATGGCGGCCTGCCATCTTATCACCCACAGAAATCTTACGTTTCTGGGCAATATAGATGCGCACGGACTGATTCACTCCCGGCGCCAGTTCATCCTTGGCGTCCTTGCTGAACACCTTGGCATCCACCACAATGCCGTACTCTCCGTGGGGCACGCGCAAAGATGTATCTCTGACTTCTCTGGCTTTCTCACCAAAAATAGCTCTAAGAAGTCTTTCCTCCGCCGTCAGATCTGTCTCGCCCTTGGGCGTAACCTTGCCCACCAGGATATCCCCGGCATGAACCTCGGCACCGATGCGGATAATCCCTCTCTCATCCAGATCCTTTAAGGCGTCATCGCCCACACCAGGCACGTCCCGGGTAATATCCTCAGGCCCAAGCTTGGTATCCCTGGCTTCCGCCTCATACTCCTCGATATGCACCGAAGTATATACATCGTTCTGCACCAGGCGCTCCGACAGAAGGACGGCATCCTCATAATTATAACCTTCCCATGTCATAAATCCGATCAGGGGGTTCTTGCCGAGCGCCAGCTCTCCATTGTCCGTGGAAGGTCCGTCGGCGATCACCTCGCCGGCCTCCACATGGTCACCCTGATTGACAATGGGCTTCTGGTTGTAGCAGTTGCTCTGGTTGGAGCGCATGAATTTCGTCAGATGATACTCATCTCTCTCTCCATCATCTGTCACGATACAGATATCCGTAGAGGTGGCATAGAGTACCGTACCGGAATTTTTTGCCACAACACAGACCCCGGAGTCGACTGCTGTCTTTGCCTCCATACCGGTACCCACAGCAGGGGCTTCCGTCGTAAGAAGCGGAACAGCCTGCCTTTGCATGTTGGATCCCATCAGAGC
>CACZOS010000200.1 GCA_902782815.1 uncultured Lachnospiraceae bacterium
AAAAAGTCTGCGGGACCGTCTTCGTGTGGCAGTCGCCTATTGTATGCGGAAGCTGGAGATTCCCGGCACTTATCCTTATCAGAAGCCGCCCATGGGCATCTTCCCCTTCCAGGTGGAGACCAGTGAGTTCTGTATCCACTGTATGCTCTGCGCGGATGTCTGCCCCATGCATGTGATCCACCCGGACAATCCTTACAATATCGATCACAGCCGGTGTATCCGCTGCGGCTCCTGTATCCGGATCTGTCCTGCCCAGGCAAAATACTTCAGCCAGGGTGCCTTTACCATTCTCCAGGAAAAACTGAGAGAATCCATGGAGGTCAGAAAAGAACCCTGGTATATGATCGGTTAAAAGACAAAATATTGGTTGAAACTAAACAACCCTTCCCCTGCAGGTTCCATTCATCCTTTCGAACTGAACCTGCAGGGGAAGGGTTTTCTTTTTTTTATGTTTTCTTTTTTATCACGGATGCCGTTGGATCCGGCGATGAGCTTTATTCCGTCTGGCGGCCGCTCTGTAGGGAATTTCCGGCCAGGCTCTGCATCCATTCCTCACTCAGGATGGTGATGCCCGGGCAGATCGACTTGATGGTGATCATTTCGGGCTCTGCGCTGCCTGTGTTTTCCTCCGCCTTTTTATCTCCCTCTTCCGCCAGCATCTCCACCTGGAATTCCGGTGTCTCTGATAAAGATGCGGGAACAAAGTGAGTGAGACTGTAGCGGATCTGATAATTCCTGAAAATATCCGCGAACTGCAGGGCTTCCTTCCTGGTGATCAACTGGCCTGCATTCCTGCAGTGTTCATCCGGGAAGAGGCCTTCCTTTATACAGACGGCATAAGCCTCCTTTTCTTCATCGCCAAGTCCGTCGGTACCGGTGCATCCTGAGAGGATCTCCGGGGTTTCATCCGGGGACAGGTGGGCGGGATACAATTCCTGGACCAGCATGGCCAGTCTTGCCGCCGTCACTTTTCCATTCCGGTTGTCATTGACAAAATTCTGAAGAAGCACCCGGTCGCTGAGACCGTCCACAGCTCCCATCATTCCGGCCAGTTCCGCCCTGGTGACGGCCCGGTTGGGATAGAATTTCCCGTCGGCCTCTCCGGGGTAAGCGTTGAGATGGGCATATTTGCCGTACAGCTGTCCCATGGACTCGGAACAGCGGACATCATAGTTGGAGGGGGTCAGGGTCAGGTTCTTTTTCTTATATTGCGAGAAGGTGTAATCAAAAAGTTTGCGGATATTGGAGAAGGTACTCTCCTTACTTACATTTCCAAAATAGGCACAGATCACTTCATGTCCCTTTTTGTCCATGGCTGTGGCGATGAAAACATGCCCGGCCGCATTGGTGGTTCCGGACTTGGTTCCGATAATGGTATATTTATTCTTATTATACCAGGCCATACCGCGGATAAACCAGTTTGTGGAATTGCAGGTGATATCCCTGGCCGCCGGGGAGTAGGATTTCCTGCGGACAGCCTCCCTGATCTGAGGTTTAGTCATGGCATAGCGGGTGATCAGGGCCATCTCCCTGGCAGTGGCATAGGTCTCATTATATCCGGCTCCGATATCGGAACCCACAGGGTTATCGAAATGGGTGCCGGTGAGCCCCATCTCCTGACATTTCCTGTTCATTGCCTCCACACAGGCATCCTTGGATCCGAAAACACCCACAGCCAGTGAATCCGTGGCATCTGCCGAGGAGGATACCATACTCATGGACAGAAGATCCTTGAAGGTATAGGTCACCCCCGCTCCGATCCCGATACTGTAGGTGCCCGGTGTGGTACCGTAGACCACGTCATACTGGGTCTTGAATTTACTGTTATAATCCCCGTTTTCCAGACAGACTATGGCTGTCATAAGCTTGGCTGTACTGGCCGGATAGATCTGTTTGTCGTAATCCTGGCCGAACAGCACCTGGCCGGATCCGGCATCCATCACCACATAGGCGTGACAGGGTTTCCGGGGAGCTTTAACTTCCGCCCGTACACGGCAGGGAACCATGCAAAGGACAAATGTGCATAAAAAAAGCACCATTCTTGCTTTTCTTTTTCTCATAGTACCTCCTAGAAAGGGTTCATCATAATCCATAGCCCTTGTATCATATCATAAACAGGCTCATCTTAAAAGAAATATTTGATAAATGGGTCTCCTGCTGATATAATGTTACGTGATATCCGTTGGGAAAAAGAAGAACGGATTGTACAGTTTACATTACTAGGAGGATATGAAAATGAAAGGTAATATTATCATCGGCCAGTCCGGCGGGCCAACCGCAGTGATCAATTCCAGCCTTGCCGGTATCGTTAAGGCAGCCCGTGTCAACGGTGTAGAGAAGATCTACGGCATGCATCACGGCATCGAAGGTTTCCTCAAAGAGGATATCATCGACATCGGCGATTATATCGTGGAGGATTCCGATCTTGCTTTATTAAAGAGAACTCCTTCAGCCTTCCTGGGCTCCTGTCGTTATAAACTTCCCGAGATCAAGGGAAATGAGGAAGTCTTTGAGAAGATGTTCGAGATCATGGAGAAATACGACATCCAGTATTTCTTCTATATCGGCGGAAACGATTCCATGGATACCATCAAGGCTCTCTCCGATTACGCCCTTGCCAACGATAAGACCCAGAGATTTGTTGGTGTACCCAAAACCATCGACAATGACCTGCCCATCACGGACCACACCCCCGGTTATGGTTCCGCGGCAAAATTCATCGCCACCATGATGAAAGAAATTATCCGTGACAATGAAAGTTTCGGCGCGGCAAAACCCACCATCTGCGTAGTTGAGATCATGGGACGTCACGCAGGCTGGCTGACTGCAGCTGCTGCCCTTTCCAGGGGCGATGACTGTTCCGGACCGGATATGATCTATCTTCCGGAAGTTCCCTTTGATATGGATAATTTCCTGGAAAGAGTAAAAGTTCTGGCTGAGACCAAGAGTTCCGTGGTCATCGCCGTTTCCGAGGGTATCTCCCTGGCTGACGGACGTTTTGTCTGTGAACTGGGTGACGGACAGGACTATGTGGACGCCTTCGGTCATAAACAGCTTTCCGGATGTGCCACCGTTCTCACCAGAAGGATCGCGGATGTCACCGGCTGCAAGACCCGTGCCATCGAATTTTCCACCCTTCAGCGCTGCTCCACCCATATGGCATCCCGTACCGATATCGATGAGGCATATAAGTGCGGCTATTCCGCTTTCAAGGCTGCCCAGCGCGGAGATACCGGTGTCATGGTAGTTATGCGTGTTCCGGATCGTGACGTATACACCGTATCCTACGAAACCTTTGACATCCATGAGATCGCCAACGTGGAGAAGAAGATTCCGAGAGAATGGATCAACAAAGACGGTACGGACGTAAATGACCGTTTCATCAAATACGCCAGCCCCCTGATCCTCGGTGTTCTGACCCCCTACTATACCAGAGGTCTGCCCAAACACTTAACCCTGGCCAACAAGAAAAAATAAGCAAAAAGCGAAAAAGCCATTCAGTCCGATTCACTCAGACTGAATGGCTTTATTTTTTTATCTGATCTCCCTGCATTCCATATAGTACCGCTTATCCTCGGCATGACCCATGGAGAAGGTTTTCCTGGGAAGGGCGCCGTCCAGGATCATTGTGGGAAAGAGGTCAGATTTTTCCAGCACGGGGAGGATGATTCCCAGGCTGTTCTCCTGCCTGGTAAGATTTACCATGGTCTCTGTCCCGTGTATGTAATCGATCTTTCCCCCGTTCTCCTCCAGATAGGCATCCAGAAAATGCTGGATGCTGCCCACTGTCAGTTTGGAACCGGGACTGCCGATCCAGAAAGTACTGATCTCTCCGTTTTCCATAAGACCAAAGGACTGTCCGCATTCTGTCTTCTCCAAGGATAATCCCAGGGCCCGGGTCATCTTTTCTTTAAGGTCTTCGGTGTTTATTTCCGTGATGATACGGTGGATGGCCTCAAATTCCAGAGCCGGACAGTGAAGATTCACCAGTTCCGCCAGGGCATACCTTGCGGGGTGATCTGTCATATCCCGATCCGGATACTTTCTCTTCAGGGATTCATAATATTCTTTTGCGGAAGCCAGGGCATGATTACCGTCACCGATGGCATAAGCCAGAACGGGGACATCCCTGATTCCGTATTTTTCCTCAAAATGCTCACGGTCCTGAAGAATATCCAGGGCGGCAAGAATCTCTTTTTGTTCTTCCTCCCTGACCAGATACCCGGTGTTATGTCCACCCCCAAGCATCAGCTCATAATCGTAGGCCTTTTTCATCAGGCTCTTTTTTTCTGCCAGGGGTTCGATCACCTTTCTGTCCGGATCATCCACAAGGATCATGATATGGGGTGTCTCCACCAGGGCATCCTGACGTACCTTTATCCTGGGAGGGATCCTGGACTCCACCGTGGCCTCGGAGGCACGCACCGGGGAACTGCTTCCCTTGTGATAGTCATAGGCTTCCAGATCGATACAGACCATTATGCCGGGTCTGCATCTTCCTTCGCTGTCTGTCCTTTCCACATAGATCATGCTATCCGGGTAAGTCCGGAGGACACATTCCTCCTCATATCTTCGCATGGTGGCATTGATCTTCCCGATCCTCTTCTCCACATCCGCTTCCTCAAGGTAGACCTCCGGCAGAGTGATGTAGAGCGTGGAGGGGGAATCTCCCACTATTTTTTCCACCCGGTTCCAATATTCCGGTTCACTGGTAAACTGGTCGCAGGCGATCACGGACCATTTTGTCAGATCAACTTTCTCTGACGGCAGAAGGATATCTGCGTTTTTAACTATCCTATTCATTGACTGTCCTCTTATCTATCCTTATCCTCCGGCAGGCGTCCGCCGGATATTCAAAAAACGGTTATTCTTGTCCTCAGCTGATCATCCCGGATATATCCCGTGGATTACACGGATTATATGATAACACAAAAGAAAGATAATGGCACTATTATTTTATAAAAAAAGTGCTTGCATATTGATAATGGCCATGCTATAATATGTTTCGTTGGCAAGGAAACGAGCCGATAAAATATGCAGTCGTGGCGGAATTGGCATACGCGCTAGACTAAGGATCTAGTCCGGGCTTACTGGGTGCGGGTTCAAGTCCCGCCGACTG